>QMPQ01000051.1 GCA_003648635.1 Bacteroidota bacterium
CGAAATGCAATAAATTCCCTGTGCACATTGGTCTCAAGGGTAAAATTGGCAATCTCTCCTTCCAAAACATAGGCAATGTTTTGGGGATGTTGGGGATCAGAAACTTCCCAGATGATTATTTCACTGTTCGCTTCGTTTACCTGGAACTGACTGATATTTCCGGGACCTGCACTCCTGGAGTCTCTAAAGGCCAGCTGACTGCCCGAAAGTGTGAGTTCTGATCTGCCGTTAAGGGAGATGGAGTTGAGCCAGCCCTGAGAGTTGGCATCGGGACGATTATAAGTTACTCTAACATACACTTCATTAAAGTCTGTCAGATAGCTGAACTGTTCTGAAGATTCATAGGCGTAGGTCGAGGTGTAGTGGCTCAAATTTGTACCGCTTATGGAGATGGTTCCCAGCTGCTCATTGTTTGCGCCAATGGAAAAAGTGGAGCTAACACCTGAACGGGCTGCGGCCACTACATGGATTTTCACCGGCTCTCCTTCAACTCTTCCCTGGATGTAAAAGGGATACTCCTCTGTTAAATTCACGCTGAAGACATCTCCGTACCACACTCTTCCGGAGTGAATCAGGTTATAGCTCTCATCTTCATGGAAGTCCAGGAAATCATATGCTGCAACTGTATGGGTGGGTACGTCCGTACTCAGGACCGCATCTTCGGGACCAGAGGCTTCTCCCTTCCCATCAGTGACAAAGTAATGACCTTTCCAGGAGTAGCTATGCAGCTGGTGCAGATACATACCACTTTCTTCATCCTTTTCCCAGTGCACAGGTCCCTGTGCATAGAAAAGGATATGATCGCCCGGACCAAAAATCCCGTCTGCTCCCTTATGGATATACAGGGGGATGGCTTCCAGGTCGTCTATATAGCCATGGGAAAATTGTTCGGGGAGCGAGGTGGCACCGGACCCGTAGATACTGACTGAGGCGGGATTAGAGAGACCCATTTCCTGGAGCTGCTCATAACTCAGTTTATGTATACCGCTTTCCTCTACCGAAACCTTGAACCAGCTGCCCGACGCCAGCAATGAATGATCCATCCAGCTTCCGGCTTTGGCACTCTTTAGCGGTGCAAGGGCAGCTTCCTGCTCCAGAAGGAGTTCAAAATCATCCACCTGCAACACCTTTCCATCGGCTTGTCTGATAAATGGTAATACCTTCACCAGTACAAAAGATTTACCAGCTTCCCTTGCAAGCGAATACTCCAGTAAGGGGCTCTTTTTCAGATGACTCTGATCGATTCCGTGCAGGATAGAAGTAGCTATTTCAGTGGTTTTGGTGACCTTTAAACTGACCACTGGAAGCATCCCTTCCGGGGTCCATGCAATTTTTCTTGTGAAATATGGTAACGTATTCTCACCATCCTCGTATAATGCATTTGGAAAGAAATGATGAATATCCTCTCTATTCCACTGAATATTAACATTTTCAGTTTGAGAATAGAGCAGGATTACGGGGTGAATGAGTATGAGGAAAAAAAGTTTTCTCATAAAAAATGTTCAAACAGCTGCTAAAATATGTATTTAAACGTGGATTTTGTCGTTAATAGTATGTATTCCTTACAAAAAAGCGGGCTGTTTTATTAGGATATTACAAAGTAAAGGCATTGATATTTATAACAAAGTTGAGGTGAGAAAGGTTGCAAAGGAACATAGCGTTTTTGTTTGGATGACAGGTTTACTGCTTATCCACTTTAGCGATGCTGCTTCACAGGATCCTGCATTCTCGCAATTCTATGCCAATCCCCTTTATATGAATCCTGCCATGGCTGGAGTGGAGGGTTCTGCCAAGGTCTACCTTGGATACAGGAACCAGTGGCCGGGAGCCGTCAATCCCTATGTGACCTACCATGCCTCCTACGATCAGTATCTTGATGCCCTTCAGGGCGGAGTGGGAGTACATGTTGGTAATGACCGGCAGGGCGGTGGTGTTTTCAATACCCTCTCCGTGGATGCCCTCTACGCCTATCATCTGCAGGTCTCCTCGAAACTGATGATAAGCGGCGGATTTCAAGCTTCGGTAGGACAACGGAATATGGACCCCTCTGACCTGGTACTTCCATCGGAACTTGCCGGGGCAGGAACCACAACACTTACGTCCTATGCAAAGATATATCCCGATTTCGCAGTTGGATTTGCCGGGTTTTATGAAAACTTTTTTGGAGGAGTGGCTGTTCATCACCTTCTGCAACCATATGGCTCCCCCACCGAGGATCCAAATACAAGACTTTCCAGGAAATATACGGCCCATTTGGGAGCCATGATCCCTATAATTGAAAAGAGGCTGGGCAGGGAGGTATTGCAGCTCTCACCCCATCTTATTTTTATGCAGCAAGATATTTATCAACAATTGAACTATGGATTAGAGGTACTGTACAGGGGAATTATCATTGGAGCCTGGTTCCGCCAGGATCTGCTGTTCTCCTATGGTACCGTAATCTTCTCAGCAGGCTATGGTACCGGCCAGTTCCGATTCCGGTACAGTTACGACGCCAAACTCTCTCCACCTGATTTGCATATTCCCACGCTGGGGGCGCATGAGTTATCGATGGTGGTTATATTTGAAAACTTGAAGAAGTCAACCAAACACCGGGCAATAAAATGTCCTAAAATATAGTTACTTTTGGTAGATGTTTCTTTAACATTTGTTTAGTAGTGTTTATAATTGAAAAAAAGGAAGCCATGAAAATGATGATGAGACTGTTCCCTGTGTTGCTTATTGCACTGATGCTTTGGGGATGTGGAGGAAAGGATGTAACCTCATCTGGCAATACCTCAACAACCACTGGATGGGCCTACAATGACCCTGAAAACGGAGGATTTGAGGTAAAAACTGCCTCCGAGCAGGAGACCGGACCGGGCCTGATCTTGATTGAAGGAGGAACCTTCACTATGGGTAAGACCCAGGATGATGTACTGTATGAGTGGAACAACATACCCCGCAGGGTAACCATCAGTTCTTTTTATATGGATGAAACGGAGGTTCGCAATGTTGACTACAGGGAGTATATCAACTGGTTGGGACGTGTATTTGGGATGAATAATCCCCAGGTGGTTCGTGCTGCTCAGCCGGATACACTGGTCTGGCGCGATCCCATGGCTTTTAATGAGCCTTATGTGGAGTACTACTACCGCCACCCCTCCTTTAATGAGTATCCTGTAGTGGGAGTCAACTGGCTCCAGGCACAGGATTATTGCATCTGGAGGACCGACAGGGTTAATGAGATGCTCCTGGTGGATATGGGCCATATAGAGCTATCCACAGATCAGCAGGATGAAAGAAATTTCAATACGGAGGCCTATATTTATGGACTCTATACACCCAATATTATTAATCCCCAGCCCAGCCTTAATCCCAATGTAGAATCAAGGCTGATCAATATGGAAGATGGCATCCTGCTACCCAAATACAGACTTCCTACCGAAGCAGAATGGGAATATGCTGCTCTTGCCCTGGTTGGAAACTCGGTTGATGAACTGTTGTGGGAGCGCAGAACCTATCCATGGAACGGACACAATGTCAGAAATGATAATGCCCGGGATATGGGTAAAATGCGCGCCAACTTTGTCAGGGGTAAAGGTGATATGATGGGTTTGGCCGGAAGCCTGAATGACGGAGGTTCTATTACTGTTCCTGTGAAGTCATACTGGCCCAATGATTATGGTCTTTACTGCATGGCTGGAAATGTAAATGAGTGGGTTCAGGATGTTTACCGTCCTCTCTCCTCACAGGATGTATCCGATTTCAGACCTTTCAGGGGAAATCAGTTTGATCAGATGTCCCTGGATGCAAACTCAACTCCAATGATCGACAGTCTTGGACGACTGGAGCGTGAGCCCGTTTCAGAAGCGGATCTGGAAGGTCGTTTTAACTATCGTAAATCTGACTACCGGAACTACAGGGATGGAGATAAAGAATCGGTGTACGAAACCGGTGAAAAGAGTCAGGACGAATATGAAGGATCCGGTAGCATGTACATCAATACCGAATCGGAGCGTTTGTCTCTTATGAGTGATGAGTCCAGGGTTTATAAAGGTGGATCGTGGAAGGACCGCGCCTACTGGCTGAGTCCGGGTGAGCGTCGTTTTCTGATTGAAACTGAAGCCAGGGATGATCTTGGGTTCCGTTGTGCCATGATTCGTGTGGGAACACCGACTGGATTTTAAAGATACATTATCAAGGTATATCAGGAGGCTGTTTCTTTCGAGAAACAGCCTCTGTTATTAGTAGCAAATCAGGATGTCCACGGAACAGATTTACAAGGAGTTTCTTCAATCCAGCGGCGTATGTACCGATACGCGCCAGGTGCTAGAAGACTCCCTTTTTTTTGCTCTCAGAGGAGATCAGTTTGACGGAAACAGATTTGTGGAAGATGCCTTGAACAAGGGGTGCAGACTGGCCATTACAGAGAGAAAGGATCTGGCGGGAAGTGGAAGGGTGGTGGTCGTGTCGTCGACCCTTGAGGTGCTGCAGCAGCTTGCCCACTATCATCGCATGCAGGTTGCTCCCCGGCTAATTGCCATTACAGGCAGCAATGGAAAAACAACCACCAAAGAACTCCTGGCTGCTGTCTTATCAAAGGAATATACACTGCTTGCAACCAGGGGAAATCTGAACAACCATATTGGTGTTCCGCTTACCCTGCTTAAGCTGAACAGAGAGGAGCTTGCCCTTGTTGAGATGGGTGCAAACCATCCGGGTGAGATTGCTGAATTGGCCAGGATTGCAGCCCCGGAGGTAGGTTTGATAACCAATGTGGGCAAGGCTCACCTGGAGGGCTTTGGTTCCCTGCAGGGCGTGCTGGATGCCAAGAGTGAACTCTATGCCTACCTGGCTAAGCATGGAGGGACGGCCATCATAGACGGGCGGGATCAGAAGCTGATGAGAAAGGCGGATGAGCTTGGCGTTGCCTGCAAGGTGGTTGCTCCGAAGGGAGATCTGCCGGTGGCAGTAAACTTAATAAGTCAGACGCCCTTTCTTGATGTGGAGTTGCTCCTGGGTGAAGAGGTTTATCCCTTCTCTACCAAGCTGGTTGGTGCCTACAATCTTCAAAACATCCTGCTTGCAGCTGCAACAGGAGTACATTTTGGAGTCTCAGGGAATGCCATTGCAGGAGCTATTTCGGGATATCTTCCCGATATGCAGAGATCCCAGATGCTTGAAGGCGGGCGAAACAAACTGGTACTGGATTCCTACAATGCCAATCCCAGCAGTATGAGGGAGGCCATTGGGGGATTGCTGAGCTATGCCACATCTCCCACCATGCTGATACTTGGGGATATGGCAGAATTGGGCGATTCTTCTGAAAAGGAACACAGGGAGCTGTTTCATTGGATTAGCTCCCTGGATGTGGACCAGGTCTTGCTGCTTGGACCAAACTTTTCCCAGATATATGAACCATCCAATCGAATAACTGTTTTCAGTGGGAGGAAGGAACTGGAAGCCTACCTTGGAGAAGTGAAACCCGAAGGATATCATATCCTGCTCAAAGGGAGCCGGGTAATGGAATTAGAGAGGCTGGTGCCTCTGTTATAGCTTAATGGTTAAAGCAAGAGTATTATGGTAAACAAATTGATGGATCCCATTGGAAAGCTCATGGGATTGAGATACAAGAGTCATCCCTGGCACGGGGTTGAGATCGGTCCGGATGCACCCGAGGTGGTCATTAGCTTTATTGAGATGGTACCCACCGATACGGTGAAGTATGAAGTGGACAAAGTGACGGGATACCTGAAAATTGATCGTCCCCAGAAATACTCCAACGCAGTTCCGGCCTTATATGGATTTATTCCCCAGACCTATAGTGGTGACCGGGTAGCGGCACTGAGCAGGGAGAAGACCGGCAATGAAAAGATTGTAGGGGATGCGGATCCGGTTGATATTTGTGTGCTGACCGAAAAGCAGATTTCCCATGGGGATATTCTGGTCAGGGCCCGGCCCATTGGTGGTTTTCGAATGATTGATAACGATCAGGCCGATGATAAGTTAATTGCCGTGATGAACAACGATGCCCTCTATGAAGATTACCGGGATGTGTCGGACTTGCCCCCAAAGGTGGTGAATCGCCTGCGCCATTATTTCCTTACTTACAAGGATCTGCCAGGGAATCCAGCCGATGTGGAGATTACTCATGTATATGGACGCGAAGAGGCCATGGACCTAATTGCCCGCTCCATCGAAGACTACCAAACCAGGTTTGAGAACCTGGATAATCTGCTTTCAAATGTTTAAAAGAGGTTCCTTCTACAGGTAAAGGAATCGTTTGATCTTATGAGTGGCCGTCTTTTCGAAGGGTGCTAACTGCAGAATCATCATCTGTAGCTTGGAGTTGCGGGCCACATGTTGGTTCACATGGATCATCAGCTCTTCCAGTGCCTCGTCTGCTTTCACCTGCATCTGCTTCTTATATTCGGCTGCATTTTCCTTCAGGTGCTGGAGTTGTTCCTCCATCACTTCCATCTTCAGGTGTACCCTGGCAGTAAGTTTTCCTTTGTATTCCATCACCAGCGATTCGCTCACAATCTCCCTGCTATTGAGGACCGCTTCGATTTCTTCAGGATAGATATTTTCACCGTTGGCACCCAGGATCATGTTTTTGGAGCGACCCTTGATAAAAATGATGTCTTTATCATCGATGATGCCCAGGTCGCCCGTACGAAAATATCCATCTTCAGTGAACACTTCGGCAGTCTTCTCTTCATCCTTGTAATAGCCCTTCATCACATTGGAGCCTCTGACCACAATTTCACCTTCTTTGGTCACAGGATCGGGATTATCGATTCTGACACTTACCCCTTCCATGACTTTTCCAACAGAGTGGAAGACGGCGTTGGTGGGATTAAATCCTGCCACCATGGGGGATGTTTCAGTTAGTCCGTAGCCAATGGCATAGGGAAATCCGCCCTCGAGGAGAAACTTCTCCACATCGGGTGCCAGGGGGGCACCACCCACGCCAAAGAAGCGTATTTGCCCACCAAAGAAACTCATAAGCTTTTTGACAGCAGCTTTTGACAGCAGCTTTCGCGTTGGTCCCAGTTTCATCAGGAAGCGCATGGGCGCCGATTTGGTCAGCTTGGGTCTGATTGTGGACCTGTATATTTTCTCAATGATCAGCGGAACTGTCAGCATGGTAGTGGGCTGCAATTTTTTCAGCACCGGTCCAAGGTAAGCTGCTGTAGGTGCCTTGTCGATATATTGAACCATGGCGCCGTTGAGCAGGGTTACCAACATGCCGATGGTACACTCATAGGTGTGTGCAAGGGGTAATACAGATAACCAGCGGTCCTCGGGAACCACCTTGTGTACGGTGCCCGACTGAACTGCATTACTCAGAAGATTGGTATGTGTCAGCATCACTCCCTTGGAGCGGCCTGTGGTTCCGGAGGTATAGATGATGGAGGCCAGCTCTTCACCCTCTGCTTCATAAAAGCCCTTGTCGCCCACAGAAATGTTAGTTTCCTCATTGAGTCTTGTGAGCTCACCCGGGCTTCCTTTAGGTTCTGAAACCACTCCTTTTTTGATCTCCAGGAGCTGGAAGTCATCCGTGTTGATTACCATCTCCACTGTGGGGGGCAGTCCCTCGTTTAGTCTGGAAATCAGTTTGCCGGAAATAAATACAGTTTTAACTGCAGCGTGCTCCAGGATACTTCGAACCTCAAGGGCCCGAAAGTCTGGAAGGATCGGTACGGTAGTGGCCCCGCAAATAAGGGTGCCAAAGTAGGCAATACCCCAGTGGGGACTGTTCTCGGCCAGGATGGCTACATTGTCGCCTTTGCTAACTCCGGCGCTTTTAAGCAGGACTGCCACATGCTGGCTGGCCCTGTCAAGCTCCTCATAGGTGTATACGGTCCCATCCACACTTGTAAGCGATGGTCTTTCCTTAAAGAGTTTGGCACTATTTTTTAACATCAGCGGAAGGTTGCTTACTTCTTCCGGTATATACTTTTTATAACTGTTCATCATCTCTGTTCTTAAAATCCAGATCACTAAATTTTTGCTTGCTTTTCAGAAAAAAATCAACCACAATGCTACCTGGATATATTCCTGCTACAATAACGTCATTTTCGGGGTATTTGTTCTTGTTCTTTATCCCCCTATAAGAAGATTTCATCCCATAAAAGGCCCAATGTGCTCTGACAACTGCCCAAAAATCTTTGAAAGCGCCCTGGAATAGAAACCTGAAGGCTGAAATTCCATCCAGAATCATCCTGTAACACAGTGTTCTGGCACGTCCCCTGGACGGAAGGTTTTTATAAAGTAAGAGTAGATTGTTTCTGAAATTCAGGAAGGTCTTAAATGGATTTCCTCTCTGCAAGGTAGCTCCCCCCACATGGTAGACTGTTGAGGAGGGGACAAGTCGGATCCTGTACCCCATTCGCTGCAGCCTCCAGCAGAGATCAATCTCTTCCATATGGGCAAAAAACTTTTCATCCAGCCCCCCCGACTCCCTGTATAGGACCGCCCGGATCATCAGGCATGCTCCGGTGCCCCAGAACAGATCGGTGGCATGGTCAAACTGGCCCTGATCCACTTCCAGATGGTCAAAGATACGGCCCTGGCAGAAGGGGTAACCCAGGTGATCCATATATCCCCCTGCGGCCCCGGCATATTCAAAATGTGTTTTTCGTTTGAAATCCAGTATTTTAGGGGTGCACGCTCCAACCGTAAGATCCTCTTCCATTTGCTCAATCATGGGTTCCAGCCAGCCTTCAGTAACCTCAATATCGGAGTTCAGTAAGAGTATGTACCTGGCATCGATCTGTTCCATTGCACGGTTATATCCCCCGCTGAATCCATGGTTCAGCTCCAGTTCAATGATCCGGATGCGGGGATACTCGTTTTTAAGAAACTCCAGGGAGTCATCCACGGATCCGTTATCTGCAACAACAATCTCAGCATCAGGATGGGTGGTGTGACGTATCAAAGCTGGCAGGAAGAGCTCCAGGTGTTGCTTTCCGTTCCAGTTCAGGATGACAATGGATACCAGTTTCATCAGCTTAGCATGATTTTCTGGATGACTGACTGAAACTCTTTGCTTATCTTTTGGTTGGAACAGACTATATGTTCGCCAAACAATGGATCGGCCTGGCCCGCAAAGTCGGAGACCTCGCCGCCAGCTTCCCTTACCAGAAGTATACCTGCTGCCACATCCCAGGGATGGAGCCCGTACTCATAGAAGCCATCATAGCGGCCACATGCCACATAAGCAATATCTGTGGCGGCAGAACCCAGTCGACGGAGTCCATGAGAGTTATGCATAAAGTGGTCCATGCTACGCATAAATTGCTCCAGGTATTTAAAATTTGTATAGGGGAATCCGGTGGCAATCAGGGCATGGTCTACCCGGGGGGCATCGCTGACCTTGATTGCTGAACCGTTAAGCCAGGCACCTCCGTCTTTCCAGGCATAAAAAAACTCATTGAGACCAAATTCATAGATAATTCCGGTCACCACCTTGTTGTTGGAGGTGAGTGCCACGCTGATAGCAAAGGGAAAAACTCCGTGAATAAAGTTGGTGGTGCCGTCTACCGGATCGATCACCCAGTTGTATTGCTCTCCACGACTGTTGTTTGTTCCTTCTTCGGCGATGAAACCCGCTTCGGGTAGCAGCTCTGAAAGTCCAGACACCAGGATCCGTTCGGCCTCTTTATCGACTTCTGTAACAAAGTTTTGCCGCCCCTTCTCCTCTATGGTCAGTCCCTGCCTGTTCTCGTGCTGCTCCCTCACGTAGGATGCTGCTATTTTCACCACTTCCATGGCACTGAAACATATTTCTTTGTACTGCATACGACTCACCATATATTAAAGAAACAAAGAAAGTTAAAATTTCATTACCAGCAGGTCGGCCACAACGAATGTACTCCCCCCCGTGAAGATCATATCGTCGACTCCAGCCTCCTTTTGAGCAGCACGGTAGGCTTCATCCACATTGGGAAAAGGGAAGCCTTTTAATCCAAATTCCCTGGAACGTTTAGCCAGTACTTTAGAATCCATGGACCTGGGGACGGATGAGCGCGTGAAGTAGTAGCTCGCTTCCTCGGGGAGCAGGGGAAGAATCATATCAAGGTCCTTGTCATCTACCATGCCCCATACCATATGGAGCCTCTGCCAGGGAATCTCTTTAATCTGCCTGATTACGGCAGCGATTCCGTCTACATTATGAGCCGTATCACAGATACTTCGCGGATTATGACCGATGGTCTGCCATCTGCCCATGATTCCAGTGGATGCTATGACTGTGGCGAATCCCTCCCGGATATGAGACTCGTTGATCTTCCAGTCTAGCTTCTGCAGATGTTCCAAAGCGGTAAGTGCAGTGATAATATTCTCCTGTTGATACTCCCCGGTCAGATCACTATTAATGGTTTTTAAGGAAGGATTGATAGATTTACCGATCCTTAATAGCATAGAGCCATCGCTGTTCAGGGTCCTGAATCGAGGTTTGTATATCTGGCTGGCACAAATGACCGGTGCATTTCGCTCCCTGGCTATGGAGCGAAGTACTGCCTCTGTGGGAGCTTCGGCTCGCCCGATAATAAGCGGCACCCCTTCTTTGATAATTCCACCCTTCTCCCTGGCAATGGAAGTGGGATCGGATCCCAGGAATTCGGTATGATCCAGCGAGATGTTGGTAATTACAGATAGAATCGGTGAAATAATATTGGTGGAATCCAGTCTGCCTCCCATGCCGGTTTCAATTATGGCCACATCCACCTGCTCCCTGGCAAAATAGTCAAAAGCCATGGCCACGGTCATCTCAAAGAAAGAAGGCTGAATTTCCCCGATTATCTCCTTGTTCCCGCTCACGAACCGGGTGACCTCATCTTCTGGGATGGAGGTCCCATTGACTCTGATCCGTTCCCTGAAATCAAGCAGGTGGGGGGAGGTGTAAAGCCCTGTCTTCATTCCCGATGCCTGCAGAACCGAGGCTATCATATGGCTCACCGATCCTTTGCCATTGGTTCCGGCCACATGGATGGTGGGATAGCTTTGATGGGGGTGTCCGAATGCGTGGTCCAGCCTGTGTGTGTTATCCAGGTTACTCTTATAGGCCGCTTTCCCCTGTCGCTGATACATGGGCAGGGAGGTAAAGAGAAAATCAAGGGCTTCTTTGTAGCTCATTCCTGGAAATATGCATTGTTCCATCCGTTGAATCTTACTTTTTCACTATGAAAGCGTTCCGGTCTGGGTTTTTGCTCCTCGGGATAACCCAGGGCAACCAGGGCAAAGGGTTTCACATGAGAAGGAAGTTTGAGTAGTCTGGAGAAGGCGCTTTTACGTTCCTCCCTGGGGTGAAGCCCTACCCAGCACGCTCCCAGTCCTAAGGTATGGGCCGCCAGCAGCAGGTTTTGTGTGGCGGCACCACAGTCGACCACCCAGTAGCCATCGTCGTGCTGAAGCTGCTCATCGCCACAGACCACCACTGCATGAGAAGCGGTTTGCAGCATCCTGGCGTAGGGGTGTATCTCCATAATCTTCTCCATCATAGAGCTTTCATCGATGACCACAAAATGCCAGGGCTGCATATTTACGGCCGAAGGAGCGTACATGGCAGCTGTAAGTATGGCTTTAATCTGCTTGCTATCAATCTTTTGGTCGGTAAACCTGCGGATGCTTCTCCTGTCGAGGATGAAGTCAAGTTTTTCCATGTTCATAACGGTTCATAAATGTGTGTAAAACATTGGGTCAATGTGAATAATTTGCTGACTCATGGGGGACAAAAAGGCCTATTTTAGGAGCCAGAAGTAAAGTTAGCGTAATGGGAGGGGAAATATGGCAACTGCTGTGAAAAAAAATCGAAAGATCTTCGTTCTGGATACCAATGTCTTGCTTCACGATTACAAAAGCATTCACAATTTTGATGAGCACGACATTGTAGTGCCCATCACGGTGCTGGAAGAGCTGGACAGGTTTAAGAAAGGAAATGACATTATCAATTTTCATGCCCGGGAGTTCACCAGGGAGCTGGATAAACTAAGTGGGGATAAGCTCTTTAACGGAGGATTGTCGCTGGGCAGGGGAAAAGGAAAACTGAGTATATGTACCGGAAAGCAAGCTTCTGCAGAGCTCTCCACTTCCTTCCCTGAGAATACTCCGGACCACCGGATCCTGGCTATTGCAGAGTATCTGCATCTTAAGAATGGGGACAGCAGGCCGGTGATCCTTATCACCAAGGATATCAACCTGAGGATGAAGGCTAAGTCGCTGGGTATCATGGCCCAGGACTACCATAACGATATGGTCCAGAACATCGATGATATCTATGAGAATGTAAAATCCAGCGATGTAACGGACGATATGGTCATCTCCGACATGTACGAATCCATGGAGGGTGTCCCGGTGGAGCGCTTCGGACTTCCAAAGTCCCCGCTGGCCCATCAGTATTTTATTTTCAGAAACAACTCCAAGAGTGGATTGGGTCATTATGATCCTTTTAATAAGATGATGAACAGGGTGGAAAAGACCCGCACCTATGGAATTGATCCGCGCAATGCCGAGCAGACCTTTGCACTGGATGCACTGCTCCGGCCGGAAGTTCAATTGGTGGCGCTTACAGGTAAGGCAGGGACGGGAAAAACGCTGCTTGCCCTTGCTGCAGCTATACACCAGCGGAAAATGTATACCCAGATTTTACTGGCAAGACCCATTGTTCCTCTTGGCAACCGCGATCTCGGCTACCTGCCGGGTGATGTGAGTGAAAAAATTGGTCCCTATATGCAGCCACTGTTTGACAATCTCTCGGTAATCAAGCAGAAATTCAAAATACAGAGCAAGGAGCACAGTCGCATTGAGGAGATGCAACAGACTGAGAAACTGATAATCACTCCGCTGGCCTATATTCGGGGACGAAGCCTTTCCAGAGTTTTCTTTATTGTGGATGAAGCCCAGAACCTGACTCCCCATGAGGTAAAAACCATTATTACCAGGGCAGGGGAGGGAACTAAAATGATTTTCACTGGAGATATTCAGCAGATAGATTCTCCTTATCTGGATACCAAATCCAACGGTTTGACTTACCTGGCCGACAGAATGAAGGGACAGGATATTTTTGCCCATGTGCACCTGGTCAAAGGGGAGCGCAGCTACCTGGCCGATCTGGCCAGTAACTTGCTTTAAGCCTGACTATTACATAAAAAAAATGGAACGAAAACTATTTATAGTACGACACGCTAAATCCAGCTGGGATCATGAAGGTCTGGCAGATATCGACCGGCCACTGGCCAATCGCGGATTACGTAATGCAGGGGAGATGGCAGAACGCTTACTGGTCAAAAAGATGGTCCCTCAACTGCTACTTTCGAGTCCTGCCAACAGGGCCCTGAATACGGCCCTTATCATGTCAAAGATCTGGGGTACCAGAGCTGAAAACTTTCAAATCCACGAAACTCTGTATGATGCCAGTATATCAGATATAGAGCAGGTGATAGCCGGCCTCCCTTCAGATATCAAAAGCCTGGCCATTTTTGGACATAATCCCTCTTTTACAGCATATGCCAACATGTTTTTGAAGCAACGCCTGGACAATCTTCCAACAGCCGGGGTGGTGATTGTGACACTGGAATCGAAAAATTGGGAAGGGATCGTGCGTAAAAATGTAAAGGAGACCTATGTGGATTACCCAAAAAGAAAGTAGGAGAATGGATTTGCCGCTGATCGAGGTAAGCTGTGCGGTAATTATGGATGGTGACCTGGTACTGGCTACCCAGCGAAGCGAGCGAATGCCTCATCCCTTGAAATGGGAGTTCCCTGGCGGAAAGCTATTGCCTGGAGAGACTCCCGAAGCCACCATCATCAGGGAGATCAGGGAGGAAATTGGTGTGGAGATTTCCGTCATACAGCTGCTCCCCTCAGTGAAGCATATATACAGTGATGCTGCTATCAAACTGATCCCCTTTGTGTGTTTCATCAGGCTTGGTAAGATCCACCTTTCGGAACACAGGACCTACCGCTGGGTGCATCGATCTGAACTTGAAGAATTAGACTGGCTGGAAGCAGATGTGGAGGTTCTGGCCCTTCTGAAAAAATATTCTTAGTTGAGCAGGGTCCCGATCCAGTCGGCCACGCTCTTTAGAAATTCACCGATGGGCTCCCCAATGCCGCCAAAACCCTCTCTCACCTGGGTGCCCACAAAGAACAGGAATAGCAGGTAGATTCCCAACAACATAAGTGCTTTTGGCCGGGTGAATTTCTTTCCAGTCAGCATAATGGCCAGGGCCAGGAAGGTAGCGAGAAGCAGAAATACCCAGACCTCCTTAGTAAACGCCAGGAGGTTCTGATCAAGTGCCACACTCTCTCCGTGGATCAGGTTGTAGAGCAGGATTGGAAAACCCAATGCAAAAGCGATATCAAAAATATTGCTGCCCAGCGCATTGCTCACTGCATCATCGTAATTTCCTTTCCGGGCATCTTTAATGGAAATAATTGTGTCAGGTACCGATGTGGCGGCAGCTGAAAACACCACTGCTACAAAGATCAGGGGGATGTTGGTAAGCTCACCGAAGAGATCTGTTCCATAGACCAGCAGCCAGGTCCCGAAGCTCATGACCAGCGTGCTAAATCCCAGGAGAACCCATGCCCGCACAGTGGTGATCTTTCTGCCACTCAATACGACTGCGATCATATCCAGGGTAAGAAGGGCACCCAGGATTTTTCTTTTCGGAGCTGCTACGGGGCGCACATATTCTCGTTTGGACTTTTTTCGCTTTCTGGTAATAAGGAAGAGGATTACCAGGTAAATAAGGTAGACCAGCACCATGACCAGTCCGTGTTTGGCCAGGAGCTTCCCACTGAAGAGGAAGCTTACAAAGATGAGTTGTGAGATCAATAGCACACTTCCTTCACGAAGCAGCACCTTTTTATTTAATTCAACGCATCGTCCCCTTTCGCATTTGAATAGCATCAGCACCACCAGGGCCGGGATAATAAGCAGGTTGAACAGGGCACTTCCCGAGGTCACACCCAGTCCGCCCGAAAATCCGTCCGCATCACGCAGGTAGAAAAGGAAAAACAGGGTGGTCAGAAATTCAGGCATGGAGCTGGCGATGGCATTGATTGTGGCTCCCTTGATCCCCAGGGGCATTTTTCTACCCAGGAAGTCGGATGCGATTTCGAAACCATGGGAGGAACGCCATATGATGATGCAGCTGATGCTAATGCAAATGATTGAAATCAGCATCTTTCCTATTTTTTATCGAATCTGACCACGTACATGATCTGGTCGTCCAGGAAGTTCCCCTCGTACTCCATCAGGAAGCGTTGAAAGAAGCGGCTGATTTTTTTCTCGGACAGGAGTGCCATATATCCCAGCCATGATTCCCCAAGCCAGATGGGCAGGATGTAGAGCTGATAATCCCGTTCCGGCAGGGAAATTTTTCCTGCCAGGGTAAGATCTTCAAGGACCTTACTTTTGTCAAGCATTTTGTACTCATTCAAGACTTTACTAAGCGGAGCGTTGGATTCAAACCCAATTATTCCACTCTCCTCGATTTCGATATATGCATGGGTGATATCGAGAAATGAGAAGTTGTAAAACTGCACTGTAAAGCTGGTAATTCGCTCTCCCAGCTGTTCTATGGTAGAGATCTTACCAGAAGCTATGTCATTTTTTATGGGATCGAAAGCGGTGGCCAGGTTAAAAGGGATGTAGCTAATCACCTGGATCATTGCACCCAGGATTACTACTGCTACCATATAGATAAGCAGGGTAATGACCAGGGGATAGAGCTGATTGGGTGAAAGCTTCATAACCAGCATTGCCAGGGGAATAGAAAGCCCAATGGAGGTAGTAGTAAAGAAAACCAGCAGGATAATACGCTGCAGGTTATAGATAAAACTGTAAGAACTTCGCCTGGCCATGGTTTAAAGTTACAAAAAACGAACTGGATTATTCAAAGTATATTCGACGCGGACTCTCAGGTATTACCTCCCCGATCTCCACCGCCGAAACTTCCGGATCAATACTGTTTAACTCCTCAATCAAAATCCCTGCATGATCCGGATTCACCGCCATCAGGAGTCCGCCCGAGGTCTGTGCATCATGTACCAGCATCTTCATGTTGTAATCCACGCTCCTGGAGCAATGGATATGCTTACCTGTAAATTCCAGGTTCCTGAAAGTAGCCCCTGGAATACTTCCTTTTTCATAGACCAGGTAGGCACCCGGGAGAAGTGGGATCTGCGGGGTGTGGATGCGAAAGCTCACCCCACTTGCTTCTGCCATCTTCATGGCATGTCCGGCCAGTCCAAAACCGGTAATATCAGTCATACTCCTCACTCCATACTTAAGAGCCATGCTTGCGCCATGCTTGTTCAGGTGTTTCATCTGCCTCAAGGCCCTCCTGTAATCTTCAGGCGTGCAAAGTCTGTTCTTTTCTCCCGATACCAATGCCCCGGTTCCTATGGATTTGGTGAGCACGAGAATGTCATTGGGCCTGGCACCGGCATTGGTGATCAGCTGGTCGGGATGTACCGTACCTACCACAGCCATTCCGTATTTGGGCGGATGGTCATCAATGGTATGACCGCCTACAATGAGCGCTCCCGCTTCAGTCACTTTGTCCTGTCCCCCTTTAAGAATCTCCCCAAAAACATCCAGGGGAATAAGCTCATGTGAGAACATCATCAGGTTCAGAGCCAACAGGGGAGTTCCCCCCATGGCATAAACATCCGAAAGTGCATTGGCTGCTGCTATCTCCCCGAATTCATATCCATCGGAACAGATGGGAGGAAAAAAATCGGTGGTGAAAATCAGGGCCGTTTCCTCATTGATCTTGTAAACTCCGGCATCATCATGGGTATCCACATCTACCAGGAGTTTGGGATCTTTAGCCAGGGGCAGTTTGCTCAGGACCTCAGACAGCAGTCCGGCCGGTAATTTTGCAGAGCAACCGCCATACTCAACGGTAGACAACAGGTCGAATTTCTTATCCATGGGAGCGTACTCAGGGAGTGACTACATGTCCGGCCGCGGCCAGTGTTTCGGTAATGACTACCATATTGGATATCATGCCTACCCCGATATCGAATTGTAGTCCGTAATGGTCTATACAGGTACCACACAACATGATGCGTGTTCCCAGTTCCTCAAGTTCCGTTAGAGAGTTGCATACGGGCGAATCTTTCATGGCCAGTTTTACACCCCCGTTATAGAGAACCACATGGGTGGGCAGCTGCTCCTGCAATTTCAGGTTATCCATAAAGGTCTCCATCAATAACCTTCCCAGTTCGGGATCACCATCGCCCATCAGTTCTCCTTTGATGCATACCACATAGGAGATTGGGAGATCTGTGGTGCAGTAAATGGCTGCATTGCTGCTTGCAATATCCTGATCCGGCTTTGGGGCCACCAGGGTATGAACGGTACCAGCAGAACTTACTTCGGGTTCTACACCCTGGTCCTTCAGATAGCTAAGCAGGTTCTTCAGGGAGGTGTCGTTATCGGTCTCCACACGTATTTCTTCCCCCGATTTCAAATCCAACAAGGCTTCCTTTAGCATAATAAGAGGTTGCGGACACTTCAGCCCTTTGGTATCTAATGTTTTCATCTCGCAAAAGTAAACAATTCCGGATGAAACAGTTAAGATTTTTCTATCTTGCAATGGTTCATCCTGATGAACGAAACATGTCTGACACAAACGAACATAAGCTGGACCCACAGAAGTGGGTAGAAGAATATGGGGATTATCTGTATTCTTATGCTATTGGGAGGGTCAATGACAGTGGCAAAGCGGAGGACCTGGTCCAGGAGACCTTTCTCGCAGCATTGAAAGCCCGGGACAGGTTCAGGGGAGCAAGTACGGAGCGAACCTGGCTTATCTCCATACTGAAACGAAAGATTATTGATACCTACCGGAAAAAATACAGTTCCAAAGAGTCCTCTTTTGGGGAGCATGATGGTACCGTCTTTGATGGGGATTTCTACCGCAGTGAAGAGCCGTTCAAGGGGCACTGGCTGGAGGGTAGTGGCCCCAACTCGCACTCGCTGCTACCTGATGGGGAGATGGAGCAGGAGGAGCTGTTGAGATTTATAAATCTCTGTATTGAGAATCTGCCAGCACCATTGGCTGCTGCCTTTATCATGAGAATGATTGATGAGGAAGATTCTGATACCATTTGTAAGGAATTGGACATTACTCCGTCAAATCTGTGGGTCATGTTACACAGGGCCAGGTTGAGAATGAGAGAATGTTTAGAAAAAAAATGGTTGAGTTGATATGGCAAAAGGACCAGGATACAGAATGATGGTGTTTATGAGCAAGCGGATGATCGCCTGCGATGAGGCAAGTTTTTTAATCTCATTACGTGAAGATCGCAAGCTGAACTTCAGGAAGTGGTGGCAGTTGAAAATGCACCTCCTTACCTGCCATCTCTGTAGAAAATATGAACGGCAGATAGTCGAGCTTGATCACTCCATGGAGGTTTACCGCGAGGGATGCAGCCACGAGTCATGTAGCCATCAGCTCTCGTCAGATGCCAGCTCCCAGATCGCACAAGCGGTTAAGGGCGGGTTAAATGCTAATTAGTTGTTAAAATTCCACGTCCCTGTGGATTTCTTGTAAGAATAATCACCTTACCCCGACTTAGAGCTCAAAATCATTATTAATCAAAATAGAAATATCATGAAAAAAGACAAGAAGATCTTAAAATCCGCTACTATGGTTGCCGGAGCATTGCTGACAACAACCTTGGCCACAACACCTTCATTTGGTGCAGATATCCTGGCCTATAATCACCTAGGTACTGGTGCACAGCTTCGCAGTCACCTGATCGACATGAACAGCAACCAGGTTAATCCCTTGGAAGCCAATGCTGCAAAGTTTGCTGAGCTGAAGTGTGGAGAAGGAAAATGCGGAGAAGGAAAATGTGGTGAAGGAGACAAAAAGGAGGATGCTAAGAAAAGCGAGTCCGCCGACGCCAAAGTTACCGAGGCTACTGCCGAATCCAAAAGTGCTGAGGCCAAATGTGGCGAAGGCAAATGCGGTGAAGGAGAGAAGAAAGAGTCAACTGAGAAGAAGTCTGAGAAGAAGTAAAATTATTCAGGAACCCGGACCTACGGGGTTAGTTAGGTTAGACCAGAGATGGTAAATGTTGATGTGGTTTACAGGTCCGGTAGGAACCCCGGAAAAATCCGGGGTTCCATTTAAATATTAGAAAACATGGAAGGCAAGGCAGGCATGGTAGGATTGGGACTCAGAAGGGATATTGCAGAGGAGATTCTGGATAACAGGATACTCACTCCCGATTTCCTGGAGTTTGCACCTGAGAACTGGATGGGAATGGGTGGCGCATGGAATCGGGTCATGAAACGCGCGGTTGACTCATATCCCATTACCTGTCACGGCCTCTCTCTATCGCTGGGCAGCCCTGAGGAGCTCGACTGGGACTTCATCGGGGAGCTGAAGTCATTCCTGGATATCAACCAGGTGAGCATTTATTCGGAGCATCTGAGCTATACCAAAAGCAAGAATGCCCATCTCTATGACCTCTTGCCCATCCCTTTTCGTCAGGATGCCATCGACCATGTTGTTGACCGGATCAAGCGGGTACAGGATAAGCTTGAGCGGCCCCTGGCCATTGAGAATGTATCTTATTATACCCCCGTGGCAGCAGAGATGAGCGAAATTGAATTTGTAAGTGAAATTGTTGACCGGGCAGACTGCTCTTTGTTGCTGGATGTAAACAATGTGTATGTGAATGCATTCAACCACAACTACGATGCAAAAGAATTTATCGGAAAACTTCCCCTTGAGCGGGTGGCCTATATACATATGGCTGGCCATGAGCAGGTGGAACCCGATCTGATCATCGATACCCATGGTCAGCCCATTATAGACCCGGTTTATGAACTTTTTGAGTGGACCATCCAGAAGATGGATCCCGTACCGGTCCTGCTGGAACGGGATTACAATTTTGAGGACCTGGAACAGATCCAGGGGGAGCTCACCCAGATTAAGAGCATTTTAAAAAGACATTGGGAGGTAAATCATGCATCTGCGTAAGGAGACCATAGCGATTCAGGAAGAGCTGGGCGAATACTGCAGGACTGGCGAAGAGCGTGAACTTCCCGGGATTACCCCCGGCAGGATCCATCATTACCGTCGCCTTATTTCCAATGTAGTCAATGATACCCTTCATACAGCCTTCCC
>QMPQ01000052.1 GCA_003648635.1 Bacteroidota bacterium
AGCTTCTCCCCTTCTATTTTCCACTGGATTTCCCCTTCCCAACCCAAAAGGGAAACTCCGCTAACCCTTTCGGAAGCAAGTAGATCTACATTAATCTCCTTACTCCATTCATCGAATAGACAATATGTAGAGCCATCTTTGGTGGTGAAATACAGTTTCTGTTCACCGTTCTCTTGATGGGTCCGGTCCCTTTTCCTGCTCTCGTAAATTGCTTCCTCATTGACCTCCAGCCAGCTGCCTATATCCATAAGCCGTTGTTGCATAATTACAGGGATCCGGCCGTCGGCAGTGGGCCCCACATTCAGCAGCAGATTGCCTCCACGACTCACAATATCAATCAGTTCATGGATGAGCTCCTCTGAACTGCTGTAGTCATTGATGTTTTCGGCCCTGTTGAAACCATAGGAACCTCCGATGCCCCTGCTCTCCTCCCAGGGATGCCCCGAACTAACAGCATCTGTATCCTGGTATTCGCTTGAGTAATAATCCCCGTGATTGCCAGGCATGTCTTTTGCAAAGCGGTCATTTACAACCACTTGGTCCTTAACAGGTGAATCGTTATAGAGCCAGGCCATAAAATCCCTGGTCTTCCAGTACTCATCTGTTCCATCCCATTCGCCTCCATCGGCGAAGATCAGGGAGGGCTCATAGTTCATTACCAGCTCTTTAAGCTGTGGGTTCATATGCATATCCACATACATATCATCAGGTATCTTGTATTTTTCAATTACACTGTCAGGAAGGTAATAGCCTGATTCGGTACGGTGGGTCCAACTGCTTTCCCACTCAATATTGGAATAGTAGAGACCCATCTTCATCCCTTTGGCCCGAACGGCATCTGTCAGATCTCCCACCAGGTCCCTGTTGGGTCCCACATCCATGGAGTTCCAGTTTGCTTTAAACGGACTCTTTGTGGGCCACAAACAGTAGCCGTCGTGGTGCTTGGAGGTCAACACCACATATCTGGCACCAGCTCTCTTGAAAAGGTCAACCCAAAGATCGGGGTCAAATAGTTCGGCTCTGAACATGGGACCAAAGTCACGGTATTCAAAATCCGCCCCATAGTTCTTGTTATGGAAATCTTCTCCCCCGTTATCGGGATTGAACATAACACGAGCATAGTACCATTCGGCATAGGAGGCATATAGTCCGGGTTCCAGCTTTCGCCAGGCTGGTACCGAATAGACCCCCCAGTGGATAAAAATCCCAAATTTTGCATCTTCAAACCAGGTGGGGATAGGACGCGAATCCAATGATTCCCAGGTATTTTCGTAAGGTTGTGAATTTGCACATATGTTGCTTATAAAAAGCAGTAAAATAATTGCTGGTTTTTTCATAATTTAAAAGTAGTGAAATGTGGCGTTGATCCATCTGATTTTGAGATTTTGCTGAGCATAAATGATATATTTGCTGAACTGTAAACCTTTTATCGGATTCATCGTTAATTGAAGCATGAGATTACTGGCTCCCTTGTTAATATGTGTATTGTTTGTTGGGAAGATTTCCGGGCAAATAAGCGACCTGGCGGCCATTTACGAAGGTGGGGATGAAATTCTATCCTATCTCCTATTTGATAATGGAAAGACCCCTTACAGGATGCAAGATGCCTTTACGGCACGCAATTCTGATCTTGCTCTGAATCATCCACGACTTACTCTTTCGGGTGATTTCACTGGCGATGGAGTGGATGAGCTGGTGGTTTTCAACGATCTGGAGTACACTCCTAATATGAATCCGGCTTTTACCTGTTCAGTGGTGACAGTAAACCGCTCCACCGGTATGACGTTCATTCCTTTGGGAAACTGGTTTTCAATATTGAAGATAGATCTGGATTTTGATTATGTCTCTTTCTCTGTGGCTGGTGATTACAACAGTGACGGACTTGATGATATTGCGCTATTTTACAACGATCCCGCCCTGGAACTATTGAACATCTATTTGCTGGAATCCACAGGATCAGGCTTCTCTGAGCCCCAGTCCTGGTATAATGTAGACAGGAATGAGTTTAATTTTACTGCCTTGAAATTTGCCTGTCCGGGCGATTTTAATGGCAACGGAAAGCCCGATATTGCTGTATTCTACAACTATTTCGGTACAGCACCTGAGACCAAACAGTCGGTTTTTATTTTTGAATCTGAAGGGGACTCCTTTTCATTATTACCTGTTGCATATGATGCGACCAAGGCATCCTATGATTTTTCCTTCATGAAGTTCGCCTTCTCCGGGGACTATAATCTGGATGGCTATTCTGATATCGCAGTATTGCAAGAAGATCCGATAGACCACGACCTGGTAATACCAGTATTTGAAGGGGCTGCAGCAGGGCAGCTCGCACCTGTTGATTATATCGCTTTCATTGAATCGGAGCCCTACATTACAAATACATTACGTGCCGCTGGTGGTGACTTTACCGGAGACACAGCCACTGATCTGGCTTTGTTCTACGATAATCCGGGCTCAGGAGACCAGGAGATCCTGGTTTTAGAAAGCGAGTTAAGCACTTTCAAAGCTCCGGAATTAGCCTTTAGCGCTGCTACGGATGAGCTCGACATGGCAAGCATCACTGCTGTTCAGAGCGGATCATTTATTCACCAACCGCTAGTAAGCGCTACCACCTGGAAAGATGATATGCAAGGGGCCATCTCCTTTACTTTTGATGATGGCTACAGGGGAGCATTCGAATTTGGGGGAGCGGAACTGGAAGCGGCCGGACTGAAAGGGACCTTCTATATCTTCACCGATACAAGTGCTATTTATGACGGAGAGCTGGCCAGCACCAGCCTGGTACGCGAATACAAAGACAAAGGTCATGAGATCGCTTCCCATACGACAAACCACTCCAACCTGGGCTTTCTTACAGCATCGGGAAATGTGGACTCCCTCACACAGGTTCTTTCAGGCTCTGTGGAGGAGCTCAATGAACGCTATAATCAATATACAAGCTCCATGTCCATTCCCTTTGGAAGTTTCCGCTATGAAACCCTGGGGTATATTTCGCAGTACTTCTATTCGGCCCGAAGCAGTCAGTTTGGCTTTAACCTGGCCACGCCCTATGACTTTTATGCCCTTAAATCCTGGCCCATCCTCAGTACTACCTCCCCTGCCTACGTGGATAACCTACTTTCTATGGCAGAAACTTACGGCACCTATCTTCCTTTGATGTATCACGATTTGCTGGATGAGCCCTTTGATGAAGATTCTCTGATCTATACTTACAGCAGAGCGCTTTTTAGTGAAACGGTGCAATATGCTCTTAACAGGAATCTCTGGATCGATACATATGAACGGATCTATAAATATATCAGGGAGCGTAATGCATTAAAGATCTTTCACTTGGAAAGCGGTGAGATGGATTCACAACCCGGACACTTCTCATTTGAGGCAGATGATGCACTGGAGGATTCCATATTTAATGTGGAGCTGACGCTGAAGGTCTACTTACCTGCAAGCTGGACTGAAGATACAGTTACAGTGGGTCCGGAAGGCGAAATGAACTATATGAAGGTTCAACAGGATACTCTCGGCTCTTACATCCATTATAACTGCTTACCGCGACCTGGAGTGTCAATCAATGTGTATGATGGCAAATGGATTGGCACAGGGCTAACAGACCGCTTTTCGCTTCCGGCCGAAGTGAAGTTGGTAGCTGCTCCCAATCCCTTTCATCATGAGACGCTTATTAGAGTATCTGAAAGCAGCAATGCAGATGCCTTTTTGATTGTCAGGGATATACATGGCAGAATTGTCCGGGAAATAATGGCGCCTACAGATAAGACGTACCGTTTATCACGTGAAGGCCTCTCTCCAGGTATCTATATTGTTCAATTGGTGCATTCAGGAAAATCCAAAGCATCTCTCAAGCTTATGGTCTTATAACTTTATACGAAAGTTGTTTTGCTTTCATATGAAAGTTATTATCTTTGTAGTACTGAACACAATCGTACTGCAACATGATCTTTAATATCCAGCGTTACTCAACGCATGATGGAGATGGCATAAGGACCCTGATCTTCTATAAGGGATGTCCCTTACAATGCCAGTGGTGCAGTAATCCCGAAAGCCAATCCTTTGGACAAAGCGTTCTTTACGATAGTAAGAGCTGTAAGAACTTCGGAGATTGTGCATTAACAGTTCCCGAGGCCATCAGTCAAAACAGCAATAATGGTTTGGAAATCAAACGCGAGCTGATTACTGATCCTGAAAAGTTAAGAGATGTTTGTGCATCCAAAGCACTTACTATCTCTGGGGAAAGTCTGCGTGTGGATGAATTGCTTGCTGAGGTAGAAAAGGACCTCCCCTTTTACCGTGAAGATGGAGGTGTTACCCTTTCTGGTGGAGAACCATTGGCACAGGGTAAAGAGCTGGTTCTTCTCTTGCAGCGCCTCCGCCAGCGCAGTATCAATACCAATATGGAAACATCACTTCATGTGAAGTGGGCCTTGGTAGAAAGAACCATTGGTCTGGTAAATACCTTTCTGGTGGATCTAAAACATACAGATCCGGTGAAGTTTAGGCAGTATATAAATGGAAATGCCCACCTGGTGATGGAAAATCTGGAGAAGCTGGCCTACTTTGGGGTCAATGTGGTGGTCCGGGTACCGGTAATTCCCGGATTTAACAACTCAGAGAGCGAAATACAATCGATGGTGGACTTTGTCTCTACCATCAAAGGAATCAATGAAATTCACTTCCTTCCCTACCACACATTCGGGGTAGAAAAGTACAGGATGCTTGGAATGGATTATTTATTCGACAGCAAAGCACAGCTTGGGGAAGAGGAGCTGCTACCTTATATACAATATGCAGAATCACAAGGATTTAAAACGAAAATTGGAGGATAAGATGATAGCCACGGAACAAGCGACGAAGATAACAGAGCGGATTGCACATTTAAGGGAAAAGGTATTAAGTACCAAACCTACTGTTTGTACAGAAAGAGCACGCTTTTATACTGAAGTCTACCGGGATAATGAAGAACAGCCTGTGATTATCAAGCGTGCGCTGGCATTGCAGAAGACCCTGGAAAAGATGACCATATTCATTGATGAGGGTGAGTTAATCGTGGGTAACCAGTCATCTGGTCATCGCGCAGCTCCTATCTTTCCCGAGTATGCAGTAGACTGGCTTCCCGAGGAGATGGATGAGCTTGATAAGCGGCCGGGAGATGCTTTCTTTATTACTGAAGAGCATAAAGAAGAGCTTAAGAAGATCGCAAAATGGTGGAAGGGCAAGGTGCTCTGGGATCGTGGCAGGGCGCTTATGACACAGGAACTGCGCGACCTTCAGGATTCGGCCATCATTAAAGCCACTGGCAATCTTACTTCGGGAGATGCCCATATTGCTGTGGATTTTCAGAAAATCCTGGAAGTGGGATTACGTGGATATTTTGAAGAAATAGAGCTGCACCATAAGCGAGTGGATCATTCCAATCGTGAAGGTGTTCGAAAAGATAAGTTTTACAGTGCATTGGCCATCGGGCTTGAATCCTTTCAGGCCTTTATCCTGCGCTATCGCGATATGGCCATCTACTTGAGTAAGGAGAGCAATGATCCACATAGGGTTACGGAACTGCATCGTATTGCTGAAAATTGTGCTGTAATTGCAGAAGAGCCACCCCGGGACTTTTACCAGGCACTGCAACTGGTCTATTTTGTGCAGTTGATTCTTCAGATTGAGAGTAACGGGCATTCAGTCTCACTGGGACGGCTTGACCAGTACCTCTACCCCTTCTATCAGAAGGATCTGGAAGCAGGAAAACTCACCGAAGCCTTTGCTTCAGAATTACTTGAGAACACCTGGATTAAGTTGTTGTCTGTTAATAAGATAAGGCCATGGTCTCATACCCGTTTTTCAGCCGGAGGACCGCTCTATCAGAATGTAACTATCGGGGGACAAACCATCGAAGGGAAAGATGCGGTAAACGAACTTAGTTTTCTTATTCTTGAATCGGTGGGAAGGATGAAGCTGACTCAGCCCAATCTTTCAGTACGCTTTCATAAAGGGATCAGCGAGGAGTTTATGATGGCCTCCATGAAAGTGATTGAAAAAGGATTTGGCATGCCGTCCTTTAATAACGATGAGGTAGTCATTCCGGAGCTGATTAATATGGGTGTAGAACGGGAAGATGCCTACAACTACTCAGCCATTGGCTGTATTGAGATTGCTGTACCCGGAAAATGGGGATATCGCTGCACCGGCATGAGTTTCCTGAACCTGATGCGGGTTTTCCTGGCAACACTGCATAACGGATTCGACAGTCAATCCGGGCAAACCTTTCAGAAGGGGATCGGAAATTTCACTAATTTCTCCTCCTATGATGAACTCTTTAAAGCATGGCAGCACCAGATTCACTATTACACCAGGAAAACAGTAGAGATCGATACAGCTGTTGATACGGCACTTGAGGAGCATGTACCCGATATTCTATGTTCCGCCTTTGTGGACAGTTGTATATCCCGCGGGAAGACCATTAAAGAAGGTGGTTCCAAGTACGATTTTATATCTGGTCTGCAGGTGGGAATCGCCAACCTTGGAAATGCGCTGGCAGCCATTAAGAAGCTGGTATTTGAAGAAGGAAAGATAGGCAGGGAGGAGCTTATGGAGGCCCTGGAAGGAAATTTTGAAGGCAAGGAGGGCGAGAAAATCAGGCAGTTGCTGCTGAACTTTGCTCCCAAGTATGGAAATGATGACGATTATGTGGATCTTCTGTTAAGGGATGCCTATATGGAGTTTATCGAAGAACTAAAAAACTACCATACCACCCGTCATGGACGTGGACCCATTGGTTGCAGGTACTATGCTGGTACTTCAAGCATCTCTGCCAATGTGCCCAGCGGAGCTGTAGTGCCAGCCACTCCTGATGGAAGGAAGGCCTTTACTCCTGTAGCAGAAGGAAGTTCACCTTCTTCCGGAACCGACCTGAGAGGACCTACCGCAGTCTTTAAGTCGGTAGCCAAACTACCCACCGAAGAGATCATGGGTGGAGTACTGCTTAATCAGAAACTCAGTCCTGCTGCAATTCAAAAGGATGCAGACAAGCATAAGCTGATTTCTGTGATTCGTACATTCTTTGCCGAGCTGAAAGGCTGGCACGTACAATACAATATTGTCTCCAGGGAAACATTGCTTGCAGCTAAAAAAGATCCGGAAAAATATCGGGATCTGGTGGTGAGAATAGCCGGATATTCTGCATTTTTTACTACTTTATCTCCCGATACACAGGATGACATTATTGCACGCACCGAACATTCACTAAATTTCTAATCTCATGCCAGGAGTACTTTGCGGAGTCGATATCGGAGGAACCAAGTGTTCCATCGCTTTAATTGATGAAGATGGTAAGATTCTGGACAAAATATACACCTGTGCCCACGTGGAAGAGGAAGAAGAGGATGGCATGGTCAATATGGTGGCCGGTCATGTGAAGGAACTCCTGCAGAGAAATCAAGTGAAAGAGTCCGACCTGCCTGCGCTTGGTGTAGGCTGTGCAGGCCATATCCGTTTCAGGGACGGGGTTATTATTACCACCTCCAACCTGGAGGGTTTTGACAATTATCCCTTGCGTGATAAACTACAAGCGCATTTCGAAATTCCAGTTATTCTCGACAACGATGCTAATGCCCAGGCAGTGGGAGAGCATAAATTCGGAGCTGGAAAGGGATATGAGGATATGATTTTTGTGACCATCAGTACGGGCATTGGAGCAGGACTGATCATCAATGGCAAGCCCTACCGGGGGATGACAGGAACAGCCGGGGAATTTGGGCACTCCATTGTGGAACCAAACAGTGAGCTTGTTTGTGCATGTGGCAACCGTGGGTGCCTTATGGCTTGCGCCTGTGGCCAGGCCCTACCCCACCTCTTTGAAAAGAAATTGAAAGAGGGTATGGAAACAAAGATAAAAATGCCCCCCAATTTCAATGTCTCCAAGATCAACGGACAGACACTGAAGAAGGGCCTTGATATGGATGATCCACTTTCGAAGGCTGTGATCACCGACAGTGCTTACTATGTTGGGATCGGTCTGTACAACCTGTTTCAGATCCTGAATCCTCCGCTGATTGTATTGGGAGGCGGGCTCACCAACTGGGGAGAGTTCTACCTGGATAAAATTAAGGAGACCTTCTACGAGCTGGCTGGAAATATGATCCACGATCCCATTGAAATCACACTTTCGGAGATTATCGGTGATGCCGGAGTAATTGGAGCAGCTGCACTAAGCCTTGAATAGCATGCTGAACGAAAGACAAAACAGGATCCTTGAGATTCTTGGAAGGGATAACCGGACCTCGGTGAATGACTTGTCCAGACATCTGGATGTATCCTCTGTAACAATCCGACAGGATTTAAATTTCCTGGAGGCTGAAGGCTTGTTAAGACGCGTTCATGGGGGTGCCGTATTGAAGGATGGAGATGACCTGGATAATCGCCTGGGCAAGAATTACGAAAAGAAACTCAGCATCGCAAAAAAACTGGCTTCCCTGGTCAATGAAGGGGAAACCATCCTAATCGAATCAGGATCAGCCAATGTCTTGTTTGCCCGGGAACTGGTAAAGATTAAGAAGGTTACTATCATGACTACCAATGTATACATAGCACGCCAGTTCAGAAAAAATACCCAGGCCAATATTGTGATCCTGGGAGGCATATATCAGCATGACAGTGAAACTCTTGTTGGTAAGATTACCAGAGCATGTATCGATCAGCTTAACATCCACAAAGCTTTTATCGGTATAGATGGATATACCACTGAGGATGGATTTACCTTGCGCGATATGTTCAGGGCAGAAATTTCCAGCCACATCATTCAAAAGGCAAAGGATGTATTTGTGGTTTCCGATTCAAGTAAATTCGGATGTACAGGCCTGACTAATGTTTGTCAATTGGCAGACATTCAGCATATTGCCACTAACGCAGACCTTGATCCTGCTTTTCAAGAAGAATTCAGGGAGGCCGGGATCGATGTGATCCTGGCTTAGTTCCTCAGCTTATTCCCTAAACCCTCAGAAAGATTTTCCTTCTGTACAGGAAGAGCATCAGGGCCCATTGTAATACGAGCACACCAATAACGATAAACAACTTCCCCCACAGCTCATTGAAATGCACAGAGGTCCAGCCCATAAAAAAGCGACTGATGTCATGGAAATCAATTATACGGGATCCCATATAAATGGTGATTGAGTTCATTCCAAATACCCGGAAGAACAGGGTCCAGTTCTTGGAGCCCTTCACATCAATCACAAAGTAAAACAGTGCCAGCAGCAATGCGCTTACACCGCCAGCCTTCAGCACATAAGATACGGTCCACATCGCTTTAATGATGGGATAGAAAGGGCTTAGAATCTGAGCAACGACAATTGCCCCTACTCCGGCAAGTGCGATATACAGAGCCTTTTTTGCAGGCGCAGACTTCCCACTCCGAATAATGTAACCTGCAAGGGTTCCCATCATGGTAATAGTGACTGCCGAGACGATGCATAATACGCCCTCAGGGTCAAACACCTTGCCGTGAAGTCTTCCCGGGATCAGGAGTTGATCCAGCCAGGCATTAATGGAAGTTCCAGGTTCAAAGGTACCTGCTCCATAACCGGCTACCGGGACGAAGAGCTGCAAAATTGCCACCCCTCCCATGATACCCACGAGCCAGTATATGGTACCTTTAATGCTTCTGGAATACAGATAAATAAGTGCCGCGAAAAAGTATCCGAAACCAATCTGGGAAAGAACACTTACATAGCGGAAATTGGTAAATCCTCTGCTCAATATTCCATTGTAAAGGAGTCCAAACCCTATCAACGCCAGCAGGCGAATAAAGATCTTCTTCAGTAATATGGATTTTGCGACCCCCTTTTCGACTTTTGAAGTAATGGCATAGGGAATGGCTACCCCGCTAATAAACATAAAAAGTGGGAAAATCAGGTCATAAAAACGAAAGCCTTCCCACTCCACATGATGCTGCTGTGTGGCAAGAGCTTCCATCCAGTTCCAGCCTGTAAGATTGGCAAGGGCTATGATAATGCCACCCCCGCCTACGAGCATGGCCATGTCAAAGCCTCGTAAGGTGTCAAGTGATAATAGTCTCTCTTTTGTCCCGGTTCGGGTCGGATTTGATGTCTGTTCTGTAGTCATAGTATCTTAGTTGGGACCTCTAATATATATATTCTAATCTGTAATGAATTGTAATTCCTATCGTCTTTACTATATTGATATCATATCAACAACTTATTTGCTTGCCCCATGCTTCGTAATTACCTCCTGGTCGCCCTCAGAAATCTTTATAGAAACCGAATTTCTTCCCTTGTGAATATCCTGGGACTGGCCATTGGAATGGCTGCTTTTGTGCTGATTATCCAATATGTACGTTATGAAATCAATTACGACAGTTTCCATGAACACGAAGAGGTGATCTATCGGATACAGCAGGACCGCTTTAATCAGGGAGAGATTACCACACAATGGGCTGCAGGCTGTTCGGCAGTAGGTCAGGCCCTCTATGAAAATTTTGAAGAGGTGGAGAATTTTACCCGTTTTCAAAAGATGAATGGTGTTATGACTTATGGGGAAATAAAGTTCAGAGAGGAAGAGATGTACATGGCGGATACCTCCTTTTTTGATATTTTCTCATTCAAGGTTCTAAAGGGGGATGGCCACAGTTCTCTGGAGAACCCAATGATGATGATGCTTTCCGAGTCCACGGCCCGTAAGTATTTTGGTGATGAAGATCCTGTAGGGAAAAGTTTGCGTTTTAACGGGGGCCTTGAGCTGGAGGTAAGCGGGGTATACGAGGATGCACCCCGGAACTCTCACCTGAAACCCGATATCCTGGTTTCCTGGGAAACCCTGGTGCGCTTTCGTGGGCCGGAGGTCAACGCTGCCTGGCAATGGGATGGTTTTTTTAACTATATTCAACTTCATCCTGAAACGGATCCCTTAGCATTTGAGGCCAAACTTCCTCCATTTGTGGAAGAGCAGACCGGTGAAGCTATGGCACGCTACGGCGACGGAATGGAGTTTCACCTGCAGCCCCTTCGAAGCATCCACCTGCATTCGGATTTTATGTTTGAAGCGGAGCCCGGGGGGAACGCACGCTCGGTCTATGCCCTGATTGTAGTGGCGGTATTCCTGGTTGTAATTGCCTGGGTCAATTTTATCAATATGTCCGGGGCCCGTTCCCTGGAAAGAGCCCGGGAAGTGGGCATGCGCAAGGTCACCGGAGCTTTTCGATCTCAGGTACTGGTCCAGTTCCTTTTCGAATCGGTGCTGATCAATCTGCTGGCCATACTGCTTGCTGTGCTAATGGTTCTCTTATTCCACCCCTCTTTCAACCTGCTTACCGGCGAACAGCTTGATTATTCTATGGGGGCCAATGCGAGCTTCTGGGCTGTAATGCTTTCGATCTTTGTAGCCGGGGCCTTCCTTTCCGGGATCTACCCGGCTCTTTTCCTCTCCTCTTTTAAACCTACCACAGTATTCCAGGGAGTATCTGAACTAAAGGTCGGAGGACTCGGAATGCGTCGGATCCTGGTAATTTTTCAGTTCGCCACTTCCCTCCTGCTTATAGCAGGCACTCTTTCGGTCTATCTGCAAATCAGTTTCATGCGGAACAGTGATCTCGGTGTAGATATCGAAAATGTGCTGGTACTCAAGGGACCAAGTGTGAACGATTCCACCTATTCGGAGACTTTTTCGGCCTTTAAAAAGGAAGTGCTTCGCAATCCCGATTTTGAGATGGTTTCGGCCTCCATAGTAGTTCCGGGCCGACAGCCGAATTGGAATGCGGGGGGAATCAGGAAACTCAGTGATGGAGATGATAAAAGCAATCAATACCGAGTCATGGGCTTTGATTTTGATTTTGTAAACTTCTACGGACTGGAAATAATTGAGGGCCGGAACTTTTCCAGGGATTTTGGTCAGAACAGTTCCACAGTATTATTCAACGAGGCTGCCATCGAACTCATGGGTTTCGAGGACAATGCTTCAGCAATGAATGTTCCCATCTACTTCTGGGGAGATACGTTCAATATTGTGGGTGTCCTGAAAAATTTCCACCAGGAAGGATTGCACAGAGAGTATGAACCTCTGATATTCCGTTTTTTTGAAGATCCGAACGGTTATTATTCCCTGAAGGTGAATGCACAAAAGACCCGTGAGGCCCTTACCTTTGCCGCGGAACAATGGCAGCTCTTCTTTCCCCTGAATCCCTTCGAGTACTTTTTCCTGGAGGATTATTACAATGAGCAGTATAAGAATGAAGTGCAATTTGGAAGAGTATTCGGCCTCTTTGCTTTCCTTGCCATCTTTATCGCATGCCTGGGGCTCTTCGGTCTTTCTTCCTATACCACCCTGCAACGCAGAAGTGAAATCGGGCTGCGGAAAGTTCTGGGCTCCTCCTCCGGGAAGGCTGTGGTCCTCCTGCTCAGGTATTTCATGATCCAGGTATTGATTGCAGTTCCCATCGGACTTGGCTTAGGCTATTATATTATGCACAACTGGTTACAGAATTTTAGCTACCGGGTAGGTATAGGCTGGTGGTTCTTCCTGATCCCACTACTACTGGTAAGTTTGATTACTCTGATTACTGTAGGAGGACAGGTCGTGCGGACTGCCAATGTGAATCCGGCAGACTCACTCAGGCATGAATAGTTAGTTCATTGGAAGGGTCTGAAGAAACCATTCTTCGATGGATGCATTCAGGCTATCTTTGCTAAGGAGGTTGCTTCCATGATCCGAAGTCCCGGGTATAATATTTAGCTTCCGGGGTTCCTCCGTAAGATCATAAAGGGCATTTGTCTCGGCAGGAAAATCAGCGCCCTGCTGATCATGAATATCCAGCTCTCCGACCAGGTAATAGACAGAAGAGAGTGTCATATTGGGAAAGATCACAAAAACGCCATCTCTCGTGGGAGAAAGTGCCACGGAGCTAAGTACCTCTTCATACCCATTCCCGGCAAGGGCCATTATGGCTCCCATGGAGCCCCCAATAAGCCCAAGTGTACCTGACACCAATTCATGCTCGTTCATATAATCAATGGCTGCCTGCAGGTCTTTGGCCAGAAGGCCTTTATCATTAGTCAAGGTCATTAGATCATCTACAGGGGTAGAGGTGCCATGTCCCCGGAAGAAAAAGGTAAGGCAAACATAGCCCTCGGCAACAAGCTGTTTCAGTAAAGCTGAGCCGACCCAGGGATTTACCCATACCCCAAACTCATGCATCATAATAATCCCGGGTCTACTGCCTGTAATGGATTCAAGATAAGCAAGCTTGGAGCTTAGTGAATAGGAGTCTTCAGTGAGAAGATTAAAACTTTCCATTTTGAAGGATGTTTCGACTCTTTTCAAGTCGCTTTCAACTACGATAGAACCTTGATTCTTCAGGGAAACTTTATAGAAATAAGTTGTGGCTCCTTTCAGACCATCGAATATTACATAAGGTGCTGAGATATCATTCAGTTCCATAAACTTGACGATTTTAGTCATCTCCTCGTCCTCTGATACCAATACCTCGATGGTGTTAAATCCCGCCGGGTTGAGAATACTCCAGTTTAGCTGGAATCCGGTTTCGCTCATAGCGGAAGGTTCAAGGATTTTGAGTACTGGCGTACCCGGACCTGGCTCTCCACCTCCTTCTCCCCCCATATCACAGGAGCTTGCCAGGAAAACCAAAAGAAAGATATAAAGGAGTTTGTGATGCATCAATTAATTGTTATCAAGCTTTAATACAACGAAGCAGGTCCATAACCAGGCATGAACTCTCCTGCTGGCAGTGGTTGTGGACCCTCTTCATCAGCATGGAACCAAGTTTTTGTCCCAGGAAAAAACCACCTACCAGAAACACATAAGTATGCCAGCTAAAACCGACATCTCCAAGAATCCTCATGGCAACTATAAATGGCACAGGTATATGAATGGCCAGGAACCACTGGGTGGAAAACCTTTTTACATTAGCTCTCCAGTACCCGAAGGGGATATTCAGTACAAAAACAAGGATGGTAATGATTATAAGCTTGTTCATTTCCGTCAAATGTACAATTTATGAGACTTATTCCGTTATTGTAAACTGTCCAAAACAATAGTTGAAACCGGGGACCGGAAATAGAGTGCCTCCTCATGGTAAGTTTCAGCGTCTGTTTTTTCTCTTCTTCTTTCGATTTTTTTGAAAGGTCTCCTCCTGGTCCAGCAGGGATTGCCAGTCAGTTTCTTCATTCTCTTTAGAGGATTCAATGGTATCGCGGTAGAAGCCCTTGGATATCTCGGTTCTGTAGATCGGTTTACCCAACTGCTCCTCAATGATGGCCAGCATCTCTCTCTCCTCCTTGCTGCAGAAGGAAATGGCCTGACCTTTATGGGAGCCCCGGCCGGTACGTCCCACCCGGTGCACATAGTATTCCGGAGATTCGGGGAGGTCATAATTCACGACGAACTCCACATCGGGGATATCGATACCTCGAGCACTTACATCTGTGGCAATCAGCACTTTTATCTCTCCCTTATGGAAGAGTTGCATAATGCGCCGTCGTTGCTCCTGCTCCTTATCGCCATGAATGGTCTCAGCCTGAATATCAACCCTTTCCAGGGCCTTTTTTACTCGTTCGGCCCGGACTTTGGTCCTTACAAATACCAGGATTTTCTGATCCGGATTATTAGTGATCACATTCTCCAGGAAAAAACGCTTGTCATCCATCTCAATAAATGCCACCCCATGTTCGATATTTTTGGCAACCGGGTCCTTGGGTGAGATCTGGATGCGGATGGCATCTGTCACGAGGGAGTAAGCGATCTTCTTAATCTTTTCATCAATGGTGGCAGAGAAAAATAGGGTTTGCCGCTTCCTGGGCAGATGACGCATCAGGTCCCGGATATCCTTTATAAATCCCAGATCCAGCATATGATCGGCCTCATCCAGCACCAGGATTTCCACCCGCTGAAGTTGGAGTGCACCCTGACTTACCAGGTCGAACATTCTACCAGGCGTTGCTACCAATACATCTACTCCCTTATTAAGTTGTGCAATTTGCGGATCCTGCTCTACCCCTCCGTGAATGGCGAAAGCTTTTACCCTGGTGTGTTTACCCAGTACTCTGAATACATTTTCCGTTTGAATTGCTAACTCATGGGTAGGAACCATTACCAGACACTTGACCCCATCGGGGCGACCCTTAATTTTACGTTCCTGTAAGATGTGAAGAACCGGAATGGCAAAGGCAGCAGTTTTACCTGTACCAGTCTGAGCAATGGCAAGTACATCCTCCCCTTTCAGGATGGGCGGGATGGATTTAAACTGAATATCGGTGGGCTTTTTAAAACCCAGTTTTGAGATGCTGGTCTTGATGCCATCGGCAATAGAGTACTCTTCAAACTTCATTTATGCAATGTTTACTGCAAAGGTCTTATTATTCCAGACAAAGTTCAAATCTTTCCCTCTAATGTTGTCTGCTCTGGCTCCTTGATTGGAATGTGAAATATTTGATTACCTTTGTCGCTTTCTTAGCCGACTTTTCAATTAGGCAGTATTCCCCGTTTTCAGGGACCCCTCTCTTTTTTTTCTGATTCAGCTAAGGCGACGAACTCTTTGAAGTTTGTCAAATTAAACAATATAGCAGTCTTGAAATAAGGCTGTTCAAAAACTATTATATGAGTAATACAACAGTAAACAACAGACACAGTTATCATTCGAATTCTGGACGTAAAAGAGTTCAGGGTTCAAACAACAGAAACCGTAACAATGCCCGTCCGGCTAAAAAAGCCTCGACACTCGATCCTTCTCTCCTGGTGAAAGAAGCAAATCATTCAGTGGTAGAAAAAGTATTTCGTTCAGACCGCTTGGTCAAAGAGCTTCCTATAGATTCAAAACTAAAGCATGCCCTTCAAGTAAAGGGATATGAAAGACCTACTGAAATTCAGGATAGAACCCTGGAGACATTATTAGAAGGCAAGGACCTTCTGGGGATTGCGCAAACAGGAACCGGGAAAACCGGAGCATTTCTGATTCCTATTATCGAACAACTGCTTCATAAACGAGTGAATCCTTATGCACTGGTGGTAGTACCTACCCGTGAACTGGCTCTTCAGGTCGAAGAGGAGTTTAGGAGCATGTCCAAAGGATTGGGGCTTTACAGTGCCTGTTTTATTGGCGGTACCAATATCAACAGGGATCTGCAGAACCTGCGCAGGAGCACCCATGTAGTTATTGCCACACCCGGTAGACTGCTTGATCTCACAGATCGCCGTGCCATTGATCTGGGTAAATTTAAGACCCTGGTACTGGATGAGTTTGATCGCATGCTTGATATGGGTTTCATTAAGGACGTGAACCGAATTCTTGCTGGAATGAAACAGCGTAATCACACCATGCTCTTCTCAGCAACCCTTGATAAATCGCAGCAATCGATGATCAACAATATTCTAAGGAATCATGTAACTGTGAAGGTGAACAAGGGAAACAGTTCGGCCGATGCTATTGAGCAGGAGGTGATCAAGCTGAAGCCGGGAGAAGACAAATTCAGGGTCCTGCAGGGAATGCTGACTCAGAATGAGTTCAAAAAGGTTTTGCTATTCGAAGAAACCAAGCACCGGGTTAGCCGTCTTTGCATCAAGCTAAATAAGGCTGGCTTCCAGGCAGATCAGATTCATGGCAACAAGAGTCAGAATGCCCGTCAGAATGCTCTGAAGGCTTTTAAACAGGGTCGTGTTCAGGTGCTGGTAGCAACTGATGTGGCTTCACGCGGACTTGATGTATCCGATGTATCCCATGTGATCAACTACCAGGTACCACAAACCCACGACAGTTATATCCACCGTATTGGACGAACTGGTAGAGCTGGAAAGGTTGGAAAAGCCTATACTTTCGTAGCCTGATAAGGTAGATCCGGAATTATTTCATTACGCTCGTCACAGATTGTATTTACAGCAGGATGTGATGGGCGTTATTTTTCTTGGGTATGACATCATTATCTATTGTGCCCTGACTGCTTCCACTCCCTCGATAGTCAGTGGCAAGGCTTTTCCAAGGCGTCTGGCCCCTTCTTCAGTGATCAGGAAGTCCTCCTCGTTACGCAATCCCCCAAAGTTCCTGAACTTCTCTATTTCCTTATAATTCAGGAATTGCTCCAGGTGTTTTTCTGATTTCCACTGGTCCATCAGATCCGGGATAAAATAGATCCCCGGTTCAATGGTCAATACATAGCCTGGATGGAGCTCTTTAGCAAGACGGAGGGACTTCAATCCGAACTGGGTTGATTTGGGTATGCCATCATAACCGACCCACTGTTCCCCCAGGTTTTCCATATCGTGTATATCAAGCCCCATCATATGGCCGGTACCACAGGGGAAGAATAAGGCATGTGCCCCTGCTTCCACTGCTTCATATGTATCTCCTTTTGTAAGTCCAAAGGCCTTAAGTCCTTCGAATATGGTTCTGCAAGCGGTCAGATGTACTTCTTTAAAAGCCGTGCCTGGTTGTAACATGGAAACAGCAGCCATATGTGCATCCAGGCTTAGCTGATAGATCTCTTTCTGAATGGGTGTAAATGTAGGATCCACGGGAAAGGTACTGGAGAGATCGCCTGCATAACTGGTTTCAGTCTCTGCTCCGGCATCCAGCAAAAAGAGATCGCCACTTTTGATGATGTTGCCGTGGTAGTGGTTATGAAGGGTTTGCCCGTTAATGGTGGCAATAATGGGAAAGGAAGGATTTCCATTAGCAGCAAGAGCAACTTCAGCCACCTTTGCAGCCACCTCTGATTCGCGCATACCTGGCCGGGCATACCGCATCCCTGCCAGGTGCATCTCCACCGTTATATCTACCGCTTTATCAATCTCAGCGATCTCCTCAGCCGATTTTACTTCACGTTGGGCAATAACCACTTTGGCTAGTTCAAGGGAGGCCTTTCCTGGAATAGTCTGGTAGTTGCTTTGCAGGAGTTCAGCCAGCCGTATGAGAATATCGGATCTGTAAGGATTAAGGAAATGGATTGCTCTCTTGCTGGAAAGCGCCTCAGAGACAACGGTTTGAAGAGCTGAAAAAGGATTTACATTTGTAATGCCAATACTTTCCCCAAGGGAGGCAATACTGGGAACTACCCCGGTCCACACAATCATTTCAACACTGTAATCGTCACCGAAAAGCATGGTCTCACCACTATCCACATCAATGACTCCTGCAAGGGATGCCTGATTAATACCAAAATAGTACAGGAAAGTGCTGTCCTGTCTGAAATGATAGGTGTTATCCGTGTAGTTCATGGGGGACTCTTCGTTCCCCGGAAGCAGGATTAGGCCACCTGAAACGGTTTCTGTCAGTTTTTTCCTGCGCGCGGTGTAGGTTTCTTTGCTAAACATTTGCACAATATACTAACTTAGAGCCTTTCAAACCATAACTATTTAAGGTCATGACCAAATATTTTATTCCTCTTTTTCTCTTCTTACTTTCCTGCTCATCATCCCAGCCTGAAATATATGAATGGCGCGGTGCTGATCGCTCTGGAATCTATCCCGATACCGATTTGTTAACACTCTGGCCTGAAGAAGGGCCGAAAGAACTATGGACAGTAGAAAGCCTGGGAAGGGGCTATGGATCTCCCCAATTTACAGAGGATCAATTCTATATTACAGGCGAAGTGGATAGCATGGCCCTCTTGTACTGTTTTAACCTGGACGGCACAAAGTTGTGGCAAACCACCCTGGGAAGGGAATGGGTTACCAGTTTTCCCGGATCACGCTCCTCTCCTACCATTGTGGATGATCTGATATATATCGGAACAGGGATGGGGGATCTTTATTGCGTAAACAGAGCCGATGGCAATCTGGTGTGGTCTAAAAAATTCACAGAGGACTTTCAGGGAGTTTATCCCTTACACGGACACTCCGAGGCAGCAGTTATTTCGGGGGACAGGGTATTCTGGACCCCAGGAGGACCTGAATATAATGTGGTGGGCCTTAACCGAATGACCGGCGAACTTGTTTGGAGCAATCCCGGCTTTGGGGAGCGTTCGGGCTATAATCCCGGAAAACTGGTGGTGCATAAGGGCCACGAGCTGTTTGTCACTTTTACAGCAGCCAAGTTGTTAGGATTGGATGTGGAGACAGGAGATTTACTATGGTTTCACCATCAAGATGTTTATACGGAAGAAGAGCGTGAGAAAATCGGGATTGGGGATTCCCATGCAAATTCTGTAATCTACAGAGATGGATCTATCTATTACGCTGCTGGTGATGGCAATGGTGGAGTCAGACTAGACCTTTCGGAAAATGGCACTGAAATTACCCAGGCATGGCGGAATCCGGGCTTTGATAGTTTTTTTGGCGGAGTTGTTTTGATTGACAATCATCTTTATACCAGCGGAACGCATAGTCAGTATATATATTCCATCGATGCCTCAACAGGAATTCTCACCGATTCCTTGAAAATTGGACAAGGCGCCTTAATTGCGGCCGATCAGATGTTATATTATTACAACCAGCGGGGCCAGATGATTCTGTTAAGCTATATTGAGGGGAAGATGAAGGAGGTAAGCTCCTTCAAGATCACCAAGGG
>QMPQ01000053.1 GCA_003648635.1 Bacteroidota bacterium
CGTTAGTAGTTAATGATTTTAGAGTAGGTTTGGTGAGAGTTGCTCGATCTGCTTCTTGATTTCGGCCAGGAACAGTGTGGCTGGTCCTCCATCAATCGCCCTGTGATCATAGGTAAGTGACAATCCCATAAAAGGCTGAAATCCAAAACTTCCGTCGGCCAATGTAGTAGGTCGCTGAATAATTGTATTCACTCCCAGGATGCCCACCTGAGGCAGGTTAATGACCGGGGTAAACATCTCCACCCCATAATTGCCCAGATTTGAAACGGTAAAGGTGGCTGCTTCAGGCAAAAGAAGGTCGGGAGATATGCTTCCTTTTTTGGAGCTTTCGGCAATCTCCTTCAAGCGAACTGAAAGTTCGGGAAGAGAGTAGCGATCGGCATTCAGCAGTGCCGGAACCATCAAGCCGCGATCCGTATCCACAGCCAGTCCCAGATTCACCTGATCGAATATGCGAATATGCTCGCCCAAAAATTGAGCATTGGCTCCACGATGCAGCAAGAGGCTCTGCACCACCGCATAACACACCATATCGTTAAGAGTGATGTTGTAGGGATACCCTCCCTCCTGTCTTACTTTCACTTCACGTCTCAATTGCAACATAAGTGCTGCATTGGCGCTGAGGTGGTGAGTCAACTGCGCAGAATTCTGCAAAGAACGATGCATGGCACCTGCAATGATCTTTCTTATATTGCTTAGAGGCTCATCTGAAAAAGATCCTGTTCCTTCGCCTGAAGTAGTGGTGGCTGAAGCAGAAGATGACGCTACCAGATCACTTGCTTTATACTTACCACAGTCAGGACGGTCGCAGGGAACTGTTAATCCTTCTGCCTCCTTTTTCTTTTGTGCAAGTGGGGTAAGTACCTTGCCCTGTCTTATTGCTTCAACTACATCCCGCTCAATAATACGTCCGCCTGGACCAGTACCTGCCAGAGCTTCCCTTACCACTCGCTTTTCCTTTACCAGTTTACGTGCCCTGGGAGAGATCGACGAGCCATTGCTTCCTGGCTGATGGATTGAAACAGTTTCAGCTGATGGGCTGACATCCGCTTTCACTGTGAGCTCAGGGTCTGAAACAGTCTCTGCGATTGCAGCCGCTCCTCCTTCCGGACGAAACGCTTCAAAGTCATCTCCTTCTGCTCCAATCACAGCCACATTCAACAATACCGGCACCTCATCACCCTCTTCATAAAAGCGGACCAGAAGGACCCCATCCTCAGGAGCCTCCTCTTCGAAAGCGGCTTTATCTGTTTCATAAGCAAAAAGCAAATCGCCTTTAGAGACTGAGTCTCCAACCGATTTATACCATTCGGTCAGAATGCAACTCTCCACCGATTGTCCCTGCCTGGGCATTATTACTGCATTGGCCATTGTATTTTCTTTTACTTGTCTATACAAGTGCAAATATAATAGCTTTTTCTCTATTACAAAAATTAATTAGTATAAACCTGCAAAATATGTATATTTCGCTGTTTTACTGCTTGTTATGTCTCTATTTATAAAGTGTATTTTGAAAATATTATTCCTTTACTTATATTTACAACTAAATTTGCTGATGTTTACATATCTTATGTTGGAACCATGGCTGTAAAAGAAGCTCCCTCCTACCGGAAATTGTATGAAAAGCTGCGAACGCTGATGGAGGATGGTACCTATCAGAGAGGGGACCTGCTCCCTTCCGAAAATGAGTTGTGTGCAGCACACCATCTGACGCGCCCCACGGTGCGTAAGGCTCTGGATATGCTGGTAAATGACGGATTCATCCTCAGGCATCAGGGCTTGGGCTCCATAGTGCAGGGTCAGCCCAAAGGGATCGGCATCCTCTCCTTAACCGGAACCACTTCGGCCATTGGACAGGATAATCTTACAACCAGAATCATTGTTAAACCTAAAATTATCAGCTGGGAACAGGCCTTTGGCTTTGAAATCAACGAAAAAGAAAAAAGCATGGGCTGTATCTACATGGAGCGGCTCAGGCTGATCAATGACTTACCTGTCTTCTACGACATCACCATGATCCCCAACCTGAATCTGCCCCGCTTTACCTCACGGACCTTTGAAAACCGTTCCCTCTTCGAAATTCTACGGAAACATTACCAGCTAGAGGTAAAGGGTGGGGAGCAGAAGATTCAGGCCATTACAGCTGATGAACGGATTCAAAAACACTTTGCAGTAAAAAAGAACCATGCCATCCTTCGGGTCGACCGGAGAATGGAGACCAACCGCGTAGGTTTCTCCTTTTTCAGTCAAATCTACTGCAATACAAGCGATTACAGCCTTACCGGCAGGTTTTAATCCGAATCTTAATTCCTTTACAATTTAGGTAGCTCCCAGGGTGCACGATAGTTGGCACGGGTAAGTTTTGCTGCCTCTTCATCTCCGACTACTTCGCCTTTATCTCCGTCCCAGAAAATTTTATGGCCTGTCCTAAGCGCCAGATTACCCAGCTGGGCGATCCGTGCAATATGTCCACCGATCTCCACGCTGGCATTGGGTGTCTCCCTGGTTTTCATACACTCCAGGAAGTTCTTTACATGCAGGTCCAGTCCGCTGGCTCCGGTTTTTTTGATCAGAGGTACTGCTTCCATCCTGGGTTTCCCCTGGGGAGCTTCAGCAAGCACCTCCCAGCCCTGGCGGTCCACCACAAGGGTACCATTCTCACCAATATAGGATACACCATGGGCGCGACCATAGTTGCCTTGTCCGATACCAAGAGTTGATTCCCAGAGCAGGGCAAAATCATTGAACTCATACATGGCAAACTGGGTATCGGGGGTTTGCCTGGCATCTTCCGGGAAGGCAAATTTACCACCCGAAGACATCACCGAATTGGGTACATACTCATTCATTCCATAGAGAGCGTAATCCAACAAGTGTACCCCCCAATCGGTCATCAAGCCACCGGCGTAATCCCAGTACCAGCGGAAGTTGAAATGAAAACGGTTGATATTAAAGGGACGCTTGGGTGCCGGTCCCAGCCACATATCATAATCCACCCCCGCGGGCTCAGGTGCATCAGGTTGTACGGGCAGCATATGTTTCCAGTCCAGGTATACCCACGCTTTTACCGTCCTGATTCTTCCCAGTTTCCCACTATGCACGAAATCAACTGCGTTTTTCCAATGGGGATCGCTTCGCTGCCACTGTCCCACCTGTACTACGCTTCCATATTTTTTCTGGGCGGCTATCATTAAATCGATCTCCTCGATGGAGTTGGCTATGGGTTTCTCCACATACACATCCAATCCGGCCTGGCAGGCCTCTATCATTGGCAAGGTGTGCCAGTGATCAGGTGTGCCAATAATGACGGCATCCAGATCCTTGTGCTCAAGCAACTTGCGGTAGTCGTCGTACAAAACGGCTTTCTTACCCTGGATCTTTTCCACCACAGCTGCCTGCTTATCCAATACATTACGGTCCACATCGCAAAGCGCCAGACATTCCACTCCGTCCATCTTCAGAAAAGATCTCAGATCGGACATTCCCATGCCATTCAATCCGATAGCACCCACATTGACTCTTTCATTGGCACCCAGGATTCTTGAGGAGGCACTCAGTGTACCGGGAAGTGCAGTTATCAGTCCTGTTGCAGCTGCAGCTGTTGCGCTTTTCTGGATAAAATCTCTTCTTTTCATAGGATCTCTTGTGCTGTTTTGTTAGGACCAGAAAGTTAATAAAATTCCGGAACACTATTTGCGGTAGTTAAGGCATTCCAATGACAAAAACCACTTGCCATGAAAAAAACATACTATATTCCAGCCATACTGTTTTTCCTAATATGTACGACCACCCTTCTGTTTGCCCAGAAGTCAGTCTACACCTTCCCCTTTGAGAACAGTTACAGGCTCCCCCCCATGGAAACCTTTGTCAATATGAATGAGATTTCAGCTTCATACCAAACCATGGGGAATCTGTACACAACCGAAATCATGGGCCTTGATGATGAAAGCGTGGAACAGATCTCCTCCATGTATATATCCGATATTAAAGTTACTGATGCTTTTCGCTTCCTGAAGTTTTACATGGAGGAGCAGCTTGTGGCCCCGGGTGAAGACACACAGGGTTCTGTTGAGATGAGCATCATCTACTACCATGAAAAGAATCGGGCCAACATTGGAACTGCTCTAAATATTCTTACCCTCGGTATAGGAACCCTCCTTGGAATTCCCTTCGCCACATCAATCACCGATGTAGAGGTGGAAGCCACCTTCTTTAATGATGCAAATAGCGTGATTGTCATCCACCGGGGTATCGGGCGTGGAAAGAAACTGATAGGACTTTACAGTTTGTCCACGCGCCTGCCCCATCAAAGGGCAGTAAAAAATGCACTGGATGACCTGAATACAAAAATTATGGCCGATCCCAAACTGGGAAGGGAAGAGTTAAAAGCATCATTGTAAGGAGTCGATCAACAACTACTCCTCCACAAAAAATGGAATATTTGCCGTTGCAGATCTATTTCCATCATCTGTGGCATATACAAATAGCCTGTATGCTCCTGGATTCTTAGGGGCTTCAAGCTCTATTTCAGCCTCACTTACCTCAATGGATAAGAGTGTTTCCGGTCGACTTTCAAAATCACCTCCCATACCCAGGTCGGTGCTTTCCGGAAGAACCTCCCATTTGTAAATAATGGGATCATTCTCGTAATCTGAAGCAAGCACTGTGGCTACATATTTTTCACCTGCCTTTAACCTGACGTTATCGTAAGCTGTAAGCTCATCCAGGATAAATGACTCCAGGGTGGGACAGCGATTCTCAGGCCATGCCCCGGTCCATACATATTGCATGGCATCAACAGTCTCCGTTACATTTCCGTTTGCCAGAAACATACCATACCAGGTAGGGGTCCGTTCCTGCTTCTGTGCCCAGAGAAATACATATGACCCCATACAATTTACAGGATCTGACTTGATGGCAATCTTATACCTATCAATAAAAGCCTCGGCTTTCTCCTTACTGGTTTGCTCAATAGCCACATCCCATTCGGTTCTGGCTACTTCCCAGTGGCCTGTGGCACCCCATTCTGTAACCATATAGGGTCCTTCCCATCCTGCATCACTGATGCGCGTCTGAAGATTTACGATATCTCCATACATCTGTATGCACAGAAAATCAATATCCGTACAGTTCTCCTTCATATAATCCACTTCCCGTTTGCCTATTCCTGCCGTTGTAGTGGTGGTAGGGTGATTCGGGTCAATATCGTGTATCATCCTGGAAATAACATTGACCGCATCATAGACTTTCAGGTTCTCCGCTTCAAGATTTAGTTCATTCCCAATGGCCCAGCCCAACAGCGCCGGGTGGTCCATTAAACGCTCAACTTCACCTTTAATGAAATCAAACTGCTTTTTGACTTCCACCGGATCATCATAATCAAATCCATGTCGCTCCCGTGCAACATCCAGTCCCATCAATACCATCAAACCATTTTCATGGGCATGATCAAGAACATCCATGGCATCTTCATTTTCATTTGTTGTACGCCAGGTTCTGAAAGAATTCCCTCCGTACTGAGCCAGAGCTTCAATATTACCAAACTCAAGTCCCGCACCTTCCACATAAAATTCCTGATTGTCTACATAAAGGCGATGGTAACCCGCTTCATTCTTTTTTAACTCCACCTTAGCTGCAGTGCTGCTGCTGTTTGTTTTGCAGCCAGGCATGATTGCCACGACCATGAGAAGAAGGATAACTTGATTTATTCTTTTCATATCAGTATTTCTTTAATCACTTATTTTTCTATTTGCTTTATTGCAGCCGCTACAGTTCGCGAACCTTGATATTCTTGAACTTTACCGACATATGCACTCCACCATGTAGCTGCAGGCCTATGGGGCCTTCATCCACCAATACAATGCCGGTATAGTCTACCATGGGCTCATCATTGAGAATAGTCTGGATACGCTTACCTGTGACAATTACTTTAAGATGGTTCCATTCCATGATCTTGTGAATATCAGTCACTTTATCGGTCTGGCCCGGATAAGATCCCTGCTCATCTTCAGGGGCATAGATACAGGCGGTCATATCCTTTTGAAGCGACCTGGAGATTCCGATCTGCACCTGGTGGCTTAAGCCACGGATAAAGATCCCCGAATCGTAATCATCTGTCATGGTGATATAATCCAGTTCTACCTCGAAATCTCTGAATCTTTGCCCGGTCCAGATAATGGAAGCCTGCTCACCAGGATTCTCTCCCAGCAGCTCACCATCCACAGCTTTCCAATCGCCTGCCTGCTCCAGGGGATCACACTCCCACCCTTCCAGGCTCTTGCCATCAAAAAGACTTATGGAGGAGTCACATCCGGCAAACATTATACATATTGCCAGCACGGTGGCCAGCTTCTGAAGTTTTCTCATGTTTTATTTGCTTTACTATGCTTCTAACTATCTAACTTTCTAACTTTCATACCACCTGTGGTATGACATAAGGATGCCTGTATTTCCTGGTCAACAACATATTGGCCTCCTGGTTATCAATAAACTTTTCAAACTCTCCGTTGAATTCCAGGGTCTCTCCCACCCTGTAAGCGATGTTGCCCAGGTGTGGCAGACAGGTAGACATATGACCTACCAGAATGTCACAGGTGAGATCGGTGCGCTGACCTGATTTCACTGCTGCAATAAAGTTGGAGAAATGTCCTCCACCGCCTGGAGCAGCCCTGAAACTCTTGTCTCCACCCACAGCGGCATCCCCGGCTTCCATACCAGAACCGGCAAACGGTTCCTCCTCTCGTCCATAGTAAGCCTTCCAGCTGGAGCCATTGATCTCCATCCATCCTTCGGTCCCATAAAAGAGGTTCCCGATCTTTACCCCGGAAGGAGCTTCGCTATTGGTAAAACGCCCACGGGTTTCAAATTCCAGGATTTTTCCGTCCTCATATTCAAAGATCGAAGTTTGAGTATTGGGGGTCTCCTGAGAACATTCCTGGGGTGAAACACCAAAGATGTTACCCATGGACTGCACTTTAACCGGGTGTACCTTCTTACCCAGCCCCCAGCGTGCAATATCAAATTGATGGGGACCCTGATTCCCTGTATCCCCATTTCCCGTATTCCAGTGCCAGTGCCAGTTGTAGTGCCCCCGCTTTTCATTGTAAGGACGGTAGCTTGCCGGTCCCAGCCACATATCATAATCCAGGCTGGCCGGTGCTTCACTATCTAGCGAAATCCCAAATGAATCTCTGGGCTTAAAGCACGTTCCACGCGCCATAAACACATCACCAATGCCACCATTATGCAAAAAATTCATGGCCTGCATCACATTGGATATGGAGCGGTTCTGAAAACCCACCTGTACCAGGCTGTTGTACTTTCTGGCTGCTTCCACCATTTTCCTGCCTTCCCAAATATTGTGTGAACTGGGCTTTTCCACATAGACATGTTTCCCGGCCTGGCAAGCCCATACGGTGCCCAATGCATGCCAGTGATTCGGCGTGGCCATGGCCACCGCATCAATTTCAGGATCTTCGAATACCTTACGCAGGTCCTGTACAGCATCAGGCTTGTTTCCGTCCTGTTTTTCAGCTACCAGCTCCCTGGAGGATTCATGGTACTCAGAGTCTACATCGCAGACGGTTTTAATAAAGACCCCGTCGCCATACATCGCGGAGAAACCGTTCATTAAGCCTTTCCCACGCCCTCTAAGACCGATGACTCCCATATTAATCCGATCGTTGGCTCCAAGGATACGCCCGTAAGACTTAGCCGAAAAAGCAGTTAGCCCCACTGAAACTCCGGCGGTTCCAATGGCTGTTTTTTTGATAAAAGTTCTTCTGTTTTCCATTATTCTTTGATTGGTGAGCAACAAAATTTGATTGAGAGATTCAACTGATATAAATATACTTATTTTTATAATTCACTTTGTTCAAATTATTTCTGTCCCAATGTTGAGAAAGCGATGCATCCCAATCCACCTGCTTCTAGCATGCTTCTTTACTTTAATACAATCTGCTTGTAAAGTTGATCCCAAAACAAGCCTTTCCGGGGCCAGGCCGAATATCATCTTCATCCTGGCCGATGATATGGGATGGGCCGATTTGCCTGTCTATGGCAATCTCTTCAATGAAGCGCCCAATCTTACCCGCATGGCGGAGGAGGGAATCCGGTTTACCGATGCCTATGCCGCATGTCCGGTCTGTTCGCCTACGAGGGCCAGCATTATGAGCGGTCAATACCCGGCGAGGGTGGGGATTACAGATTTTATTACAGGTCACTGGAGACCCTATGAGGAGCTTATTGTACCAAGCAATCGTACACAGTACCTGCCGGAGGAAATTATCACCATGGGCGAAATAATGAAGGATGCAGGATATGCCACAGGCTATTTTGGGAAATGGCACCTGGGCTTTGAGGACAGGCACCAGCCAGGGAACCAGGGTTTTGAAACGGTAAATGTATACAAGGGTGGCGGATTCTTCTCGTATGCCAGCAGGATGAGTACACCGATCCAGGTAGAACCTGGCACCCCACTTTCAGAAGCATTAACTGATTTGAGCCTTGACTTTATCCGGGATCATCAGGAGAATCCCTTTTTTCTTTACCTGGCCCACTATGATGTGCATGTACAGCTTGATGCCGATTCCATATTGATTGAGAAGTACCTGGACAAGGAGAAGGTGGAGGGATATCCCTGCAATGCTGTTTATGCTGCCATGGTGGAGCATGTGGACAACAGCCTTGGAAGGATTTTCCGGGAACTGGAGGAACTTGAGCTGGTAGAAAGTACGCTGGTGATCTTCTTCTCCGACAATGGTGGCCTTATAAGCCGATTTGATCAGATCCCTCTTCTGGCCAAAGAAAGGCAGCATATATATGAAGGAGACACCCTTCTTTATGTAGCCTCTTCCAATGCTCCCCTCAGGGCTGAAAAGGGAACTGTTTATGAAGGGGGGATCCGGGAACCTTTTATTGCCTGGTGGCCGGGTCAATTGGAAGCCGGCAAAGTGAACAGTTCCCTTATCTCAAGTGTGGACTTTCTTCCGACTTTTGCCGAACTGGCCGGAGTAGTACTCCCTGATGAGCAGGTATTTGACGGCATAAGTCTGGTGGGTCTTTTGGAGGGAGCGGAACCAGATCCGGACAGAGCCATCTTCTGGCACTACCCGGTGTACCATCACGATGAACCTGCAAGTGCCATCCGCAAAGGGAAATGGAAGTTGATTCACAATCTGGTTAACGATCAGCGTTACCTCTACAATCTGGAAAATGATATTGGGGAAACCACCGATCTGAGCCAATCGGAACAGGAAATTACAAATGAATTATACGATATACTGGAGGCATGGCGCGATGATTGCGAGGCTGAATTCCCGGTACCAAATCCCGGATTTATTCCAGAGGGGCGCTATGAGTGGGGACGACATCCTGATCGAAACTGAGACTAAGAACATGAATGTTTTTATTTAAACTTAAGAGATGATACTTAACAGAAGAGCTGCCCTGAAAAGGCTGGCATTAACCGGAGTATTATTGTCCGCAGGACCGATTCGCAACCTCATAGCCCGGACACCGTTCCGGAACAGTTCTAAATATTTCAGATTTGAGCTGAATCCTGCTTTTCCAAAGTTTGATTTCTTCTCTGTGGACTCCCTGGGAAAATCAAAACTTGATCACAGCCCACTCCTTCCGGTCCATGGGGCCCAAACCACTTTCATTTCTGAAACAAGCGATGGGATTACCAGGTACTTCATCAAAACGGATCAGAATAGAGCTGCATGGGAGTTTATTCCATCCCGGAAAGGGTTCATTTTGCGATCAAATTTCACAGGAGACAACACCCCCTGGGTCATCAATTTTAACCAGAGGGAAAACCACGTAACCCTGCTTGGACTGGTTCCCCAAAAGAACAAAATCAGTACTCCCTGTCTCATCCACCTGCCGGATATGGGATCACTGAGTGTGCGATCCGAACAGGTGAAGTCGCTGGACTACCTCTCCAAAAGGATGAATGTCACTGTTCCGTTTGTCCGTATCTCTTTTCCTGCTGCAGATGAAAAGAGCCAGACCGTTGAGTACCATTTCGAAATAACAGCCATCTATCCGGAATTGAAAGAAATTGTTGGAGATAGCCGTTTTGATGGTTACAGAAGAAACTATATCAATACCTTCCAGGTGAATCCGGAATTGGGGATGCTTTCAAACAACTCCTCCAGTGATTCCTGTGCTTTTGTTCAGTACGGGTACTCAGATATAGCTCTGCATGCACCCAAGCTGGTGGATGATCTGAAGGCCATTGACCTGGTAGGGATGACCGTGGACCGTTACCTTGCTGGAGACAAAGGTTATGGCATAAAAGGCTACCTGTATGACGTGCCGGGGACTGAACTGGTGAAATGGGGAGGACAATCAGGCTCCCTGGATGCCTTTCCTTCTCTTCTGATTGCAGCTTGCAATTACGTTCAGGGAAGCCACAACCAGCCATGGCTTAAAAAGAACCTTCTCGGACTGAAGAGATGGGCAGAGGAAATTGTGGACCGGGATTGTGACGGGGATGGCATCGTTGAATACGGATTCAGCGGTAATTCGGGAAGCTGGTCGGGAGGCCCTGAAATGCGCCCGGCCAACTGGTGGGACACCATTGGTTTTGGACACAAGGATGCTTATTCAAATTGTCTGGCATACAGGGCCCTGAAGGAATTCTCAGGGTTGTGCCGGGAATCCGGGGAATCCGGGATGGCTGAAAAATACAGTGGATTTGCCGAAAAACTGAAACGCAATTATTACAATACCTTTTACAATCCTGATACGGGTGTGCTGGCAGGTTGGAAAAGCGAAGATGGCGAGCTTCACGACTACTACTTCACTTTTGTAAATGGAATGGCCATTGCTTACGGACTGGTAACAAAAGAGCAAGGAGACAAAATCATGGATGCCATGCTTGCCAAAATGGATGAGGTTGGGTTCAAAAATTTTGAATTGGGACTACCGGGCAATCTGATCTCTATTCCCAGGGAAGATTATACACATCACGATCCGCGTTGGGGCGGCCATACCTCAAATGAACTGAATGACGGTTGGCAACATTATGAAAACGGAGGAACTTCAGGCAACTATGTCTACTTCACGCTAAGTGCTTTGTTCAAATTAGGCAGAAAGCGTGATGCCGAGAAAATACTGTTTCCCATGTTGAAAGCATTTGAGGAGGGGGACTTCCAGGGAGAGTGTGAAAACGGAATGACCTCGGACTGGAGAACCTGGGATGGAGAATGCTGGGGGTATGAAGGTTTTCTTGTAGACAACTACTGGAGTTTCCTGGCAATTGTTGAAGCGTATTAATAAGATCCCGTTATGTATAAACTATCAGTAGTAATTTTGTCATTCATGGCATCTCTCTTTATGAATGTGACGCATGGACAACAATTAAAAACAGTACATTCAATTGTTTCTGAATTAGAAAAGCTAAGCAACTTAAACAACCTTCCGGAATATTGTGATGATTCAAAAAGTCTCCAGGTTTCATCATACGACAGAACAGGAGGTAACAATGATGGATTTGCAGGAACCTACTCTTTTATCAGGCGTGAAGCAGATAGTACATTGGTCATCTTCGATGTAAAAGGGAAAGGGGTAATCCATAGAATCTGGACACCAACCCCTAGCCATGATACCCTTGACTTCTATTTTGGTGATACTGCAAATGTAGGTTTTTCGATAAGCTTTTCCGATCTCTTTTCAGGGAACGTTTTTCCCTTTGTAAAGCCTCTTTGCATGAACGAATTAGGAGGTTATTACTCCTACCTTCCCATACCCTACAGTAATGGTTGCAAAATAGTCTTCAGGGGAGATGTCATGCGCTTTCTGCAGGTTCAGTATAGAGAAATAGCAGATCACGCTACAGTTAAGAATTTCTCTTTTAACTTAACTGCTGATGAGAAAAAGGCACTTGACGATGTGGCAGCCGTTTGGAATGGTGAACCGATCCTAAAACGATCTGCCGATCTGTTGAAAGAGGAGAGCGAAGTTCTGCTGACCCCGGGGCGAGGAGAGACCATATTCAGTGCTGCACAAGGGGGACGTATTCTCGGAATAGAGATCGATCATTCTGAACTGTTTGAGGGAACAGGCAACCTGGTGGATATAAAGATCACATATGACAATGAAAGCACACCAGCCATATATACACCACTTGCTGATTTTTTCGGCTACGCTTTTGGTAAAACTTCCATGCAGAGCATCGTGGGTGGAACAAAACCCGGAATGAATTACTGTTATCTGCCAATGCCCTACGACCGGCAGGCAACAATTGAACTTATATACCGGGAAGGCGGGCCTGCCAATGAATTGAGATTTAATACACATGTCTATTATTCAAACAGGAAACGTGATAAGAAAAAAGAGGGGAAATTATATGTGGCCTGGAACAGGGTGCCGGAGTCGGAAGAGGGCGTGCCTTTGACCCTGGCCCGGGTGAAAGGAAAAGGTCATTATGTAGGTACGGTAATGCAGACGCAAAATCTTAATCCGGGTATGACCCTGTTCTTTGAGGGAGACGATATTGCCATTGTGGATGGAGAAAACGCAATTCACGGGACAGGTTCAGAAGACTATTTTAATGGTGGGTGGTATGCGTTTCTGGATACCTGGGACCGGGGCATGAGCCTGCCAATCCATGGCGCACTAAGTTACTCCCTTGCATTTGGAAGGACAGGCGCCTATCGCTGGCATCTGACCGATAAAATATGTTTCAACGACCGTTTGGATTATACCATGGAGCATGGTCCGGAAGGGAATAAAGAACCGGTTTCAAATACCACCCTTGGATTCTATTACTGTGATACTCCAAAGCAGGAGATTACCGAGCCAACTAATGAATTAAGTAAAGTATATACCCCAACTACTTTTATGCTTTACCCTCAAACAATGAAGATCAATCTTTGGGTAGATGTAGAGATGAAAACAGAATGGTGTGGGCCATCTGGCGGTTACACCTATATTTTTAAAGTAGTGGACGAATCTAAAATCAGAGTTTTTCTTGATGAAATACCTCCCGGAAAATATAAATTATACCTGGATTATAAGAAAATACCAGAAGGTTGCGAAGTCTCGCTGTGGCAAAGACAAAATCAGATAAGTGAAGAGATTAATACCTATGCCATGGAGAAGACCCGTGAAAAGAGACAATATGTATGCGAATTTGAAGTAAGTGAAATTTCTAACACCCTGACTATTAGATTTAAAACGGAAGAAGAGAGAAATAAATTTTCATTGAACAGATTGATATTTGAAGTCACAGGTGAGCCGGTTATGTAAACAAAGCATTTGGTATCCTACTTCTATATGCCTTTTAAAGAGGGAGCACGTATTGAGATTGAAAACCAGGCCGATTCTGCAATTGATAATTCCTACTATTATGTTGATTATGTAGAAATGGATAGCCTGCTGAAAACACTGGACGTTTTCAGCAGGCCCTATTTAAACAAAATGGATCGGTTTTATCCAGTTCTGCATATTGACTGTGACCCAGGAAACAGATAAAAAATATCGGCGAAAAAAAGAAAAGCCTTCATCCGCTGCTTATTAATTATAATCATGAATTTGTGCAATCTGAACATCCACAGGCCCCAGTAATCCCGATGGCTCAAGGGGAATCTCATCTATGGGTCTGCCCCTGAAATCATATTTTAAATCAATATTGGTATAGGTGTACTGCTTTCTATCTGGGAACATCTGATCGCCGGCCACCCGGTTGTTCCACGAGTTCACTACTTTGATCTCCAGGGTATTCTCTCCCTCCTGCAGTTCTTTGCTGATTTCGACCCGGAAGGGCGCGGTCCAGACAACTCCTTTGTCTATTCCATTGATCTTTATCTCTACGATGCCCACATCTTTAACACTTCCCAGTTGCAGGAAGTAGCTGTCTTCTTCCCGGAGTTCAGATTCCAGAGTGAAGCTCTTCATATAAACCGCTGTTCCGGAATAGTATCTGATCCCTTCGTCTACATGTTGTGACCAATCCATGAGTTCAGGAAAAAGAACCGACCCGGGCCCTCCCCATCGGGGATCGAAGTGGACGGTCCATTCCCCGGATATTTCTGCCAGGGTTTCAAAATCGCTATAATTTCGCTGTGCGGCTCCTTGTTTATTATGGGCAATTTTCTCTTTGAATACCACCATGACCGCACCATAGGGCTCAAGCGTCAGCGGAACAGTTGTCAGTCCATCCTTCTGGGTAAAAGCTTTTGCCTCGCAAATATCCCCTGTTAAAGCATCCCATAACTCGGCTTGTTTCCCCGAAACACGGAACCGGGCAAGAATCTTTTGCCTTTCGGTGGTTTGGTTGGTGACAAAATAGATATCGCCTGCACCTATTGTATAGTGAATGTAATCGAAGTCGGTTTTGCTGTCATTTTCCAGAACATCAAAGTCCGGTTTTACTTCTTTTGAGAGCAAATAGGCTCTTGCCGACATGCCCCAGACGACCTTTCCCTTGCCATAACTAAGTCCACCTCTTTCCGTGCTGGCTTCCCCCCAAATTCTATCCGACAATGCACGAAAGCTATTTCGTGCCTCTTTACCTCCCACCAGGCTGATCTGCTTTTCCGGCTTATAGCCCAGTATGGTGGCGCCGTCCTGCACCAGTTCTTCCATCTTTTCTAGTACAGCCAGTGATAAGACCCTATGGTCGGGAAGCACCAGAACCCGGTATTCCACTCCCCCCGGGACCACTATCTTACCATCTTCCACCTCCAGTTGCAGGAAGATGGTTTCATCGCATACATCGTAATCAAAACCGGGCATTACACCGGCTGGGTCGGAATGTTTATAGGGGAATACATTGGGCACATGGTCGCCGTAATAATAAAGCACATCGGCCACAAATTTACCTTCCTGTACCACCGACTGGGTCCGATGCATGTAATCGATAAAAGCCCCCGACTGTTCCCACCAGGTCACCTGTGGATTTACATGCGTGCCTGCAAAGTATTCCTGTCCGGGCAGACCCATTTCAGGTGGCGAACAGGTGAAGGTATGAAAATACATGCGGTTCAGTCCGGCACAGATCTCGTGGTCGAAAGCAGACTTCTGATCGTGCCACAACTCATCGTTCCAGTGGGGTCCGATGGTGGTGAAGGATTCTGCACCCACGATCTTTAGCCCGTAAATATGTGCTGCCGAGGATGCCTGTTTCATAAAAAAGCGATTATTTGGTCGCGGACGATGTGGTGAAGGCGACCAGAACTCACTCATCACGATATCGCTGAATCCATAATTCTTGATCCCGTCCATGGGGCCGGCATGTGGGCCGGCCGATTCGGGCTGAATTCCCATACCATATTTGTGTGCATATTCCTGGAAACGGGCATAGTGATTGTAGGCCACCAGGTCGGCCAGCGTTTTTCTGAAATCGGCCAGAAAGGCATTGGAGCTTTCCATGTCATCCACCACATAGCCTGCCACAATGGGAAGATAAGATATCAGGTCATATCCCCGGTAGTGCATAAACTCTTCCACAAACAAATCGGTCCAGTTCATCCCCCCGCATTCCCAGCTGTCTGTTTCCATGTATTTCAGGGTGGTCCCCACATGCTCGCCGGCCGCTTCGAAAATAGGATCCACCACATCCTTCCAGTAAAAATCGAAGGCTTCCTTACTCATGTAATCCAGCACACTTCCCTGCCAGTCGTTACTTGAGGTAGATACATGCGAAGAGGTACAGGTATAACCGATACGCAAGACCACCCACTCTCCTGAAGGGGCTACCCAGCTCAGCTTTCCCTCAGCATCCATCCGGGAAGACAAATTGACGATCTCATTCTTATTCACCCTGTAGGCTTCCTTCTCTTTCAGGTAAGGATCGCCAGCTCTGTGACCAAGTAAAAAACGACAGTCGGGTGCCGATCCACCCAGTTCATGAAAGCCCAGTTTAAGATCCAGGTCTGAAATGCCCTGCTGGATTTTATTTGATGCCTCTAAGGGGAAAGCCAGTACGGCAATATCCCTGTAAAAATCCAGACGGCTTTCCGGCTGGTCAAGTTGTAAAGATACCTTATCGTCGCCCGATACCTCAGTCTGCGAATAGGTGAGCTGCTTGGCCGCATACTGCGGACTTACCCTGGGACCCCCCAGATTCCAGCCGCTCTGGATATTAAAACCCATTTCCAGGCCCAGGCGTTTAGCCTCCTCCAGGGCAAACACAAACAACTCGTTCCAGGAGTCCGATCCGTACATAGGTCCATCAGGAATATCCCTGTTGCCCCGCTGGTTATGCCCGCCGGCATCAAAGATCATGGCCCCGTGAAAATTACGGGATTTCATGGCTTCCAGGTCTTTGGTGATGGCAGCTTTGTTGACATTGCCGTTGAGCCACCACCACCAGCAATTCACACCGGTATTGACTGGAGGATATTCAAAGTTGCGTTTTACCTGATTAAATATGTCATCACGATTCTCTGTTGTTCTGTTCCTGCTGTTGCAACTTGATAATAATAGACAGAGGGTAATGAGTGCTGAATATTTTAAGAGTGATTTTCCCATTTGTGTCTGGATTCAGGATTGTGCGTAAGAAGCTATTCAATCTTTCCGTGTTTATAACAGAGATCGATAAATTTCAATACCCGCTCGGGACTTACATCATTCTGGATGATGTGTGCAGGTGAGATCATGTATCCACCTCCTTCTCCCAGTATTTTAATTTTCTCCATGATATCCCTCTCAAGCTCTTCATCGCTGCCCCTGGGAAGCAGGTCCTGCTGATCAATGGCTCCCCAGAAGGAGAACAGGTCTCCGAATCCCTCCTTCATGTCCCTGGGATGGTGGCCGGGAACATCGGGCTGTACCGGATTAAAGACTTCGAATCCCATTTCGTGAATATCTTTCAGGAGCTCACTTACAGCTCCGTCGCAGTGGAGGATGGGAATGATATCAGGCTTTTTATCTTTGAAACGCTGGATCATCTCGGTGTAAAAGGGTTTGAGTTGTTTCCTGAAGGTTTCCGGGTCCATGATCAGGCTCTGTTGGGTGCCAAAATCATCTCCGAACCAGATGGCATCCACCCCTTTATCAATCAGACGCAGGCCTATCTCAGTCTGGAATTCGGCACAGGCCTTAAATAACGGAATCACATACTCGGTCTCCATCATCATATCCACCAGCAATTTCTCCATTCCTGCCAGCTGGTGCCCAAGAGAAAACACGGTGACCTCAATATCCCCGAATACCAGGTACTCATCATGATACTTCTTAACCAGGGCCTCCGCATCCCGGTAGCGTCCGGGAGCATCCGGATCGGGAAAGGCAAAGTTGTCAATATCTGCCCTGGATTGTGCATGCGCCAGTGGATAGTCGACCACCTCCACGTAGATATCTCCCTGGCGCATAAGCATCTGATATTCATTGAGCCAGTGTCCTTTTTCATCGGGATTGATCTTATAGTTATCCGACACCGAGGCCCCGGTCACCACCACATCGCTGCCCATGGCAGTGCGTAATTCATTGGCGCTGATCCGGTAGGTAACATCTTCATAAAGGTTATCTGTGTAATGGGCCGGAATTCCCATCTCCTTACTGAAATGATCCGTTAATTGCCGGCACATCTCGAATTGCACAGGAACCCGGTCGGCTTTACCGGGGATTCTCCCAAATGTTTTCAGTACACGTTCTCTTGAATTCATGTAAGTCATGTTTATATGGTGCCCTCATCCTCTCACTTGAAGGTGAGCAATTTCCAGCAATCAATATAAGATTCAGGAGCGAACACTCTTCCTGATTTCTGATGGAGAGAGTCCCAGTTTATTTTTGAAGACCCTGCTGAAATAGTAGATGGACTGGAAGCCCAATGCGTAGCTGATCTCTTTGACGCTTTTGTCGGTATAAAGCAGCATCTCCTTGGCCCTCAATACCTTCAAATCCAGATGGTACTGCACAGGAGGAAGCCCTGTGTACTTCTTGAACATCTTTCTGAAATAGGAGTAACCGATGTTGTTCTCTTCTGCGAATTCCTGGAAATTAATCTCCGACTCCACATGTTCCCGGATAGAGAAACAGGCATTCTGAATGATCTTTTCCACCCGCTTTCCACTGAAGTCCTTCTGTTTATCATGGGATACGATAAACCCGAGCATTTTCATGATCATTCCGGAGGCTACCTGTTGATAGCCGGGTTTCTCCTCCATCACATAAGAAAAAATCTTATAATAGGAATCTATGATCTCCTCGTTATGACCAATTTCAATCACTGCATTCTTGGAAGTAAACCAGGGACGCCCAAATATCTGGTGGGCGATATGTCCTGAAAATCCCACATAGTTCTCCACCCACCCTGTACCTTTCAGAGGTTTATAACGGTGCCAGCGACCTGGTTTAGTGATCATCAAAGAACCGGGCTTCACTTTGAATTTTCCGCTGTGGCTCTCATAGACTCCCTCACCGTTGGTAATGTAGTTGATCTGGTATTCATTCAACATACGGCCCTGCTCGAAGTTGAAATAGTATCCGGAGGGATGGGAATTGGGAGGATATAGCACACCAGGCTCTATCTCCGTCTTTCCGGCGCAGTTCAGGAACAGGCCCCAGTCTTTGTCCTCCTGGGACGGATTCAAATATTTAAAAAAGTCTTCCACGATAGCTTCAGCAAATTAGAAAAAAGATCTGAACGATTAGCTTAAGTTATGCGCATTTTGTGCAAATGATTGACCAAAATGTCCATTGATGAACGCTTGAATACCCCTTATTTTTGAATTCAAAGCAATTCAACATGCATAAAAGACTTGCATTTAAAATGAAGCTCAAACCTGGAAGGAAAGCAGAGTATAAAAAACGCCATGATGAGCTATGGCCTGACCTTCATAAACTCCTGAAGGATGCCGGCCTTTCTGAATACAGTATATTCTTTGATGAAGAAACCCACACACTGTTTGCCTTTCAAAAGCAGGCTGGTGAGCAGGGATCACAGGATCTGGGGAAAACAGAGATCGTTCAGCTCTGGTGGAAATACATGGCCGATATCATGGAGACCAATACCGACAACTCACCGATTTCCACTCCCCTGGAAGAGGTGTTTTTCATGGAATAATTGAATCCAACAAACATAGAAATATGAGTCAATCAGAAAGCATTAAGAAAGCATTTGAAGCAGCAAAGGAACAGTACGCCGCCATGGGGGTGGATGTGGAAGCTGCCATGGATCAGCTGGATAAATTTCCCATCTCACTGCATTGCTGGCAGGCCGACGATGTGGGAGGCTTTGAAACTCCCAACTCTTCGCTGTCCGGTGGAGGAATCCAGGCCACCGGTAACTACCCGGGGAAAGCCACCAATATATCAGAGCACCGTATGGATCTGGAAAAAGCCATGAGCCTGATTCCCGGGAAGCAGCGACTGAACCTGCATGCCATCTATGGTGATTTCCAGGGAGAGCTTGTGGACCGCGACCAGATTGAGCTAAAGCATTTCCAAAGTTGGATCGACTGGGCCAAAGACCAGGGGATCGGCATGGACTTCAA
>QMPQ01000054.1 GCA_003648635.1 Bacteroidota bacterium
GCCTGTTTAACTGATGGGTTTCTGAAAATTCGGGATCATTCAGGATCTCTTCTTCAATCACAAGCCTCTCCTCAGGATCCATATCATTGTAGATATAATCTGCTAATCTTCTATTTCTGTCTAAATAGCGCTTCATCAGTTCAGAATAGATTATTCTATATCCAGAGTTAGCTCTGTCTCTTTGATTTTAATATAAGTAGGATGGCTTTCGATCATCTTCAACAGAAAACCATGGCACATACTTTTTCGTTTTCGTATGTAGCCGTAGCTGTAGCCCAGCTTTTCTGCAATTTCCTTTGGTGAGATCTCTTTCAGATATCCCTCCAGGATCTCCTGGCAAACTTCTTCCAACTGCTTGAAGCACTCCCAGAAGATCTCCTGGTATAACTTCTGATCTGTCTCTTCTGTAAAATCCCAATCCGGAGAACTATCGATTTTACGTACATGGTAATTACGAACAGCAACCTGCTTTTCAAGATGCTGCTTCCAGGTTTTTTTACAAAGAGCATAGACCAGGGTTCCCAACTTGCAATTCAACACAAAATCTTCCCGGTCAACAAGACATATGAGAGCTATCAATCCTTCGCTGAATACATCCTTTGCATCTTCAGGAGATCCTCCCATTTCTGAAACCATCAGACGTATGCTATCCTGGAACTTTACCTGAAGATATTTGAAGGCAACATCATCCCGACGGCGTATACTATCAATAATATGTTGATCACTGAATTTTTCCATGGCACTGATCAAGCACGTACTGCTGTAAGTTACAAATTTAGCAAAAGATGCACATATTCCCGTATGAACTGATTTTTAACAAAAAAACTTTGGAAGTCATTTATTGCTATTTTTACGCGATGGAAAATAAGATTAAGGTCCGACGACTTACCTTATTCATTTGGATCGCATTTTTAGTCGTAATTCTTATCCTCTACTATGCTAACCGGGATTTTTTTGATATCAGTTTCCTGAAAGAATATGTAAGTGATCACAAGGTACTTGTACTCATCCTCTACCTTATTATCCTCACTTTTATTGGTTTAACTTTTATTCCGTCTACTCCCTTTGCCATTGCTGGTGTCCTTTTGTTTCCTCCCCTGGAAGCCTACATCATAAACCTCATTGGAATATTAACCTCATCTATAGTTGTTTACTACTTTACTCAATATCTCAGACTCGACGTCTGGCTTGAATCGAAATATCCACTACAAATAGAAAAGATTAAAAAGGCCCTTCGTAAAAAGGAACTACCCATCATCGCTGGCTGGAGTTTATTTCCAGTTGTGCCAACAGACCTCATTATCTATGTGAGCAGCACACTCAACATCCCTTTCTGGAAATGCGCTATCGGAATAATTATTGGGGAAGGCACTCTAAATGCTTTCTATATCTTCTCAATAGATTTCTTTATTTGATACCGCTTAAAGCAATAAAACACGGTATTGGATTTGGGTGAATTTCGTTAGCAATTGTTAACTATCTTTATCTTATTCTTAGAATACAACATCATAATACCCACATGATCAAGAATTTCCTGAAGGACAAGTTCCTTATAACGAAAATTAGAAACCGATTTATACCATCAGTACAAATAGTGCAGCGTCAAATGTTTCATCAATACAGGGAGATGACAAAGAAAGGCGAAATACTTTCATTCAATGATGCGGGATTCAGGGTTTTCTCCCAGTTTGAAGAGGATGGAAAACTATTATTTGTTTTTTCTGTTCTCGGAATGAGCAACAAAAGTTTTGTTGAAATCGGGTCTGACGATGGTGTAAATAGCAATTCTGCTAATCTCTATTTCAATTTTGGTTGGCATGGCTTGTTTATTGACGGTAACCCAAAGAGCATTAAACGTGGTGTAAGATTTTTTAACAAATATCCACATCCCTGGTATTACAAACCAAAATTTGTTTGTGCGAAGGTCACACGTGAAAATGTGAACGAATTAATTGCAGGTGCTGGCTATAGTGGTGAAATTGGACTGTTATCCATTGACATTGACGGTAATGACTATTGGGTATGGGATGCAATCACCACTATCAATCCTCAGGTGGTGATCATTGAAACCCATAATGAGTTTGGCATGAATAATATTGTCGTGCCCTATGACCCGGAGTATTTTTACCCGGGGAAACATCCTATATATCATGGGGCATCACCTGTTGCAATGAACAGACTTGCCAACAAGAAAGGATACAGACTTGTAGGTGCTAATGAATTAGGTTTCAATTTTATTTTTGTGAAAAACGGCTTGGCGGACAAAGAGTTGCCAGAAGTAACTGTAGAATCGGTACTTACTCATCCGTCTGTTGAAGAGGGTTACAAGAAATTTGACCCAATTAAAGACTGGGAATATCTTGAAGGGTAGCCGTGTATTACGATTACCAATGAAAGGTCAAATCAAGCGTACACTTACGGATTGCATCCGGAAATAAAAAAACAAACCCCCTGACAGTTATCTATCAAGGGGTTCTGTTTCAATTGGGTGGAAGACCGGGTTCGAACCGGCGACCTCTGGAACCACAATCCAGCACTCTAACCTACTGAGCTACATCCACCGTTTGGGATGGCAAATTTACAAAATTTTTTATTCCGTGAATCTATTGATGGAAATTATTCCGCAAGCAGCTGAAGAAAAAGCTGGTTGTATTGCTCCATTACGCTGCTATCTCCGTAACGTTTAAGGCATTGGGCCCTGATCTTCTGTGCAGAATAAGCATTGATATTCGCCATCATTTCCTGCATGGCCCCTGCCAGTTCATCTGCATTCTCGCGTTCAATCAGCAATCCGTTTTCTTTGGTGACGATGGAATCGGGACCGCCTGACCGGGTAGCAATAAGAGGCAGCCCGGTAGCCATGGCTTCAATCAGTACCACCCCAAAGGCTTCATAACGGGAGGGCAGAACCTTACAGTTAGCCTCCTGCATTTCTTTCAGCATCTCTTCCCTGGATAGACGGCCCAGAAAGCTTACCAGGTCGTTTACTCCCAGGGCCACTGCCTGCTGTTCCAGTTCTGCTCTCAGCGAACCCTTCCCTGCCAACCGAACCGAGAAAACCACATCTGTTTTATCTGAGAGTGATTTCACTGCTTCCAGCAGCAGGTCAACTCCCTTCACATGCTCCAGTCTTCCTGCCCAGAGAAATACAAATGGATCTGAGTTCCTGGCTTCCTCTGGTGGAAGGAAGAGATCCTCCCGGATCATATTTGGAATCACCATGGATCTTTCCATTGTGGAAGGCACCAGGGACTCTATCCCCTTTCTCAGGCTGTCAGAGACCAGTATAAGCTTCTCACAGTTATCATAGGCCAGCTTAAACAAAGGAACATGGTATGATTCTACCATCTGCCTGGCCTCCTCGGAGCTCCAGACAAAAAAACTGCGGTGTTCAACAATCACATAGGGGATACCATATCTCTGCCTGAGCAGATAGCTCGCATACCCGGCCCAGGTGACACTATGTGCCAGGATAAGATCAGGTCTTCCAAACTGCTTTTCATATCTTCTATAAATCCTGGCGCATTGTCTGGCCCACCCCAGTATGTTATACTTCTCATTGCCCGGCATCTTCATGTAGAAGGAGCGAATAACGCGCAAACCATTTTCATCCCGAACCCTGTAAGGGCGAAGGGCCGACCGGCCGGCCTGCATAAGTAAGCGGATTCCCACCAGCCTGTTGACCAGCACATCAACCCGCCAACCCTTCTTCTGAAGAGCTTCACTGTGTTCCTTGAAAAAGTAGCCTCCATCAGGTGGGTACCACGAAGGAATGATGAGGATGCGTTTCTCTTCTTTCATGTAAAATGATGCCTTGAAATCTCCGTTTTAAAATAGGCTTCTGGCACCACAGGAAAATCTGCAGGTGCAGAGGAAATCTTCTTTCCGGTAAAGATGGCACACTTGGTATTTGCAATATGGTAGACCAGAGGTGCACGCTCTGGCCCAACTCCATCCAGAATGGCTGCCATCACCTCAAAACGAACCTGGTCGGGGTGGAAACCATAGTCATGCCAGACCACAATGCTCTTCTCATGAGCCAGGTGATTGAAAATCTTTTCTGTATCGCTCTTAACAAAATCGTAATGGTGATCGCCATCAATGAAGATCAGATCAAATTTTTTCTTGAGCTGTCCATAATCAAAAGTCCTGGAGTCTCCTCGTAGCTGAATTACATTCTCCAGCTCCTTCGAGAAGAGTCCGTGAGCTTCGATGGTCCTTGGATGCATTCCCATTCTATTCATCTCCTTATCGGAGAGACAGAGTGTATGGCATGTATGAGCCCTGGGGGAGACAGTGGCCACACTTTCGCCCCGCCATGTTCCTATCTCAAAATAGCTGCAAGAGTCAATCTGCTCTGCAAGCCCGGCCAACAACATCATATCGCTTGGCAGGGAGCCCCCATCAAGATAGGTCATGGGTCCAAGTGTTATGGGCCCCGAAGCTATCAACTGGTCCAACTCCACCACAGGCAGGCCTCCCGGCAGAAGATGCCTTTTATCCACATAACTGTGCCAGGTATCTTCATCCGTCAACACCCGGTTCAGAAGCACCGGGTTTCTGACTACCCACCAAAGGGCCTTGATTGCTTTTCCTATTTTACTCATTATTTTTAAGGGGTATAAACTGATCATCGACCGGTGGATTTGTCTTTACCAGCTGCAGATACCAGAACAGGCTGTATCCTATAATGATAGTGCTCAATCCACTGTACAAAGCCAGTCCAATATAGACATTTTCCATGATCACCCCGACCATTAGAGCTCCCAGCCTGGCGACCAGTTTTACACCGTCGATGATCATTGCCACTCGCTGTTTTTTATAGAGATCGGGAATAAATGAGAGGGGCATCACCAGGCTTACCATAAAGATCCATGGCAATATGATCTGGGCATATCTGCCTGCCTCGATCCATTTATCTTCGAAAATAAACCCAAAAATCTCCGGTAAAAAGATCCCCGAAACTATAAAAGGAAGCAGTAATACCTGCGTTGTTCGCTTCAGGAAAAGCAAGACTTCCGGACGGATGGATCTGTTGTCATGTTTCTTCTCTACAAAACGCTGAAACATTACCTGGTAGAAGGCATTGGCCACCAGGTTCACCGGCCTGTAAATAATCATATACCCGAAGGTATATAATCCGGCAATCCCTGTGGAGAAATAGGAGCTTAGTATAAAAACCGGGAAAGCCCCGGAGAGGTTGTTGATCAGGCCCTGCCACATATTATACTTTGGAAAGAGGATGTACTGCTTAGCCAGGCGTTTCATTTCACTCCATTTGATCCAGCCAGCTTTTGATACCTTGATTCGCCAATGAGCAATAAAAAAAACCAGGAAACCAACAAGCTGTCCGAAAATCACTCCGCTTATCAGACCGGCTGCCCCGGCAATCAAAAATCCCATTCCCAGTTTTAACAGGGAGTTGGAGACACTCTGTCCAATATTGGCCCCGGCAATCAATTTGTAGCGTTTCTGACGGTTGGAGAAGTTGCGAAATGAGGTAAACCAACCGACCATCAGGGTGGAGAGAGGAATAAAATAGAGCCATACCGAGATCTCTTCGCTACCAAGCCAACTGCAGATCATACCGTTCATTGAGACAACAATCACAAGCAATACGAGGCTTACACCAACACTGATCAGGCCTGAAAGTCCCAGCAGGTTGACGGAATCTTTCTCATTTTTTGGTAGCAGGATGGCCAGTTCATACTTGGCTGTGGAAAAGATCACCGTAATATTCAGAATGTTCATAAACAGACCAAACACTCCGAAATCCTCTTCGGTATAGATGTGGCTCAAGACAATATAAATGACCACAGAGAAGAGCTGTGCAAGGGAGGTTCCGGAAATCAGTGTGGCTACATTCCTGAAGAACTCACTGCTCAAGATATTACGAAAGTCCCGAATCATAATCAAAAATAGAAATTACTATTCAATGGTATGCCTTTTGGCTTACTCAATAAAGATAAAAACATCTATATTTGACGCAAATTAGAAGTAGATGAGAGCAATGAGGTCATCCAATCCTGCGATGACAGATAGAATTTTCGACAAAGCCGGTACTGCTGTCGCAGGAAGCAGTACCATGACAATTAATGGAACTATAAATAGAATAGGTTTAATGCTGCTTCTGCTTATTGCAGCTGCAGCCTATACATGGAACATTGTAATGGGAGCCGATCCCGGCAGGGCAGGGACCCTGGCCATGATTGGAGCCATCGGGGGATTTATCATGGCCCTGATCACCATTTTTCGACCACAATCATCGGCCATTACCGCACCAATTTATGCCATCCTGGAGGGACTCTTCCTGGGTGCCATCAGTGCTATTATCAATGCAAAGTATCCCGGTGTGGCTTTCCAGGCGGTATTGCTAACCATTGGTACCCTGTTTACCATGCTGTTTCTGTACCGATCTGGCCGAATACGCGCCACTCCCAGGTTTCGGCGTGGAGTGATGATGGCCACAGGAGCTGTATTTTTTGCATACCTGATCAGCTGGATCATGAGCTTTTTCGGCATGTCGATAGGTTTTATGCATTCGAACGGACCCCTGGGCATCCTGATTAACCTGGTAATCATTGTGATTGCCGCACTGAATCTGATCATGGATTTTGATTTCATTGAGAAGGGTTCGCAGATGGGTGCCCCGAAGTATATGGAGTGGTACGGGGCTTTCGGATTGATGGTCACATTGATCTGGCTCTATATTGAGTTTCTGAGACTCCTTTCAAGGTTTTCAAGCAGAAGTTAAATACATACGAAAAAGGTGAGTGAACTAGAAAAATACTTTGAGCCCTTCAGGGAGAAGATCATCGGGAACGATGCCACTTTTGAGTCGCCTTACGGTACAAAAAAGATCCTCTATGGTGACTGGATTGCCAGTGGCAGGCTGTACGAGCCCATCGAACAAAAGTTGCAGACCCAATTCGGACCCTATGTGGCCAATACCCATACGGAGACTACCCTGACCGGCACCCTGATGACCAAGGCTTATCAGAAGTCCCATCAACTGATTAAAGAACATGTGAATGCTGGTCCCAATGATGTGATTATTACAGCCGGCTACGGAATGACGGCAGTAATAAATAAGCTAATGCGCATCCTGAGCCTGAAAGGCTGCGGAGGCAGCGGACAAGACTGTGTAAAGAAAGGCGACAGGCCTGTAGTGTTTCTCACCCATATGGAGCACCACTCTAACCACACCTCCTGGTTTGAAACCATTGCCGATGTGGTGATGATCGAGCCTGATAAGCATCTGCAGGTGGATCTGGATGATCTGAGAGCCAAACTGGAACTTTACAAGGACCGGAAATTTAAAATTGGTTCATTTACAGCATGCTCCAATGTGACTGGTGTAAATACACCCTATTACAAAATGGCCAAGCTGATGCATGAGTACGGGGGTATTGTATTAATTGATTATGCAGCCAGCGCACCCTATATGGAAATGAATATGCATCCCAAGGATCCTATGGAAAAGCTGGATGCCATTTTCTTTTCCCCCCATAAATTCCTGGGCGGACCGGGAGCATCCGGAGTATTGATCTTCGACAAGGCAATGTATACCGCAGAGGTTCCAGACAATCCCGGGGGTGGTACCGTAGACTGGACCAATCCCTGGGGAAGATACAAGTACGTGGATGATATCGAGGTTAGGGAAGATGGTGGAACACCTGGTTTCCTTCAATCCATTAAAGCGGCCCTGGCCATCGAGCTAAAGATGCAGATGGGTGTGGAGAATATTTTGAAACGTGAAGAGGAGCTGCTGGAAATAGCGCTGCCCGGACTCAGGGAAATCGATGGAATTGAAATCCTGGCCAACAATGTGAACGACCGGCTCGGAGTGATCTCTTTCTATAACCCGGCCATCCATTTCAATCTCTTTGTAAAACTTCTCAATGACCGTTTTGGAGTACAGACCAGAGGTGGATGCGCCTGTGCCGGAACCTACGGTCATTTCCTGCTGGAGGTGAGCTACGACCAGAGTCAGGAGATTACTGAGAAAATCAATACTGGCGATCTAAGTGAGAAACCCGGCTGGGTAAGGTGGTCCTTGCATCCTACCATGACCAACGAGGACGTCAAAAAGGTTCTTTACGCCATCAGGGAAGTAAGCATTCACCATGGCGAATGGATCAAAGATTATATCTATCTTTCAAAGAAGAACGAATTCATGCATCACAGTCATCAGAAGCATTCGCTAGAGGATGAGATCATGAGCGATTGGTTTAGTCTTTAATTTGCTGTTTCTGCTCTTATTATGCGTATTCTAGGAGTCCATAATAGAAAAGAGGAAAAGGCCTTCCTTGATTTTCCCAGGAAATTGTACCGCAACGATACCAACTATGTGGTCCAGTTTGACAGCGAAATCAAGAAAGCATTCGATCCCAAAATAAACCCCTATTTTAAGCATGGAGAGGCTGTTCGTTGGATTGCCCTGAACAACCGGGGTGAAACAGTGGGCCGGATTGCCGCCTTTTATAACACTCATACGGATGAAGCGGACTATGTTCGGAATGGTGGGTGTGGTTTTTTTGAATCAATAGACGATCAGCAGGTGGCTTACCTGCTTTTTGATACGGCTAAAGCATGGCTGCAGGCAAAAGGTTATGAGTCCATGACTGGCCCCATTAATTTCGGGGAGAATGACACCAACTGGGGTTGCCTGGTCCAGGGATTTGTCCCCCAGGCCCTGGGAATGACCTATAACCTACCCTATTATAAAGAACTGTTTGAAAGTTATGGATTTCAACTCTACTACAGGCAGCTGGGATTTCACCTGGATTTGCAAAAACCCTTCCCGGAACGTTTCTGGAAAATCGCCGAGTGGATCAACAAACGACAGGGCTTTACTTACAAACACTTCGACCTGAAAAAAACAGCCCAGTTTGTGGATGATACGGTTACCATCTACAACCAGGCATGGAGCAAACTAAGGAAGGATTTTACACCCTTGGATCCGGCCTCCCTCTACGATGAGCTAAGGAAGATCAAGATGATCATAGATCAGGAGATGATCTGGTATGCCTACCACGATAATGAACCCATTGCCTTTTTTATGTTTCTCCCTGATGCCAACCAGATTTTCAGGCACCTGAACGGCAAGCTCCACCTGATCAACAAGATAAGATTCCTCAACTACAAAAGAAAAAAGACTATCACCAGGGCCCGGGGAACCGCTGCCGGTATAATCCCCAAATTTCAGAACTCGGGTGTAGAGTCAGGCATTTTTTACCAGTTGAGACAGGTGATGGATCTCAAGCCCCACTATACAGAGTTTGAACTCTCGTGGGTGGGTGACTTCAACACTAAAATGATTTCGCTCTACCAGGCAACCGGTGCTGTTCACGTCAAAACTCACCATACCTACAGGTACCTTTTCGACCGGGAACGACCCTTCCAAAGATTTATGGAAGATGCTGTAGATGAGCGAAAACTTCCCCTAAATATTTTGAAGTTGTAACAAACATTTCTATCTTTGCATTCCGTTTTGAAAAAAAGCGAGGCTATTGAAACTTATAAGACAATGAAGAAAGATATACATCCAAAGAACTACAGACTTGTTGCATTCAAGGACATGTCCAATGAATTCACCTTTGTAACAAAATCTACAGCTTCCTCCAAAGAGACTATTAAACTGGAAGATGGAGTTGAATATCCGCTGATTAAACTTGAAATCTCCAGCACCTCACATCCATTTTATACCGGAAAGATGAAACTGGTGGATACAGCTGGTCGCGTGGATAAGTTTATGAACCGCTACAAGACCCACCTGGATAAAAAGAATAAATAGCAGGGAGTACATCCTGTTAAAAAGCCATTCCACACGGGATGGCTTTTTTTTTTACTTTTAAATAAAAAAGATGGCGCTGATCCTGTTCGATGATCATTCCTGGGATATGCTCTTACCTCTCACTTTTACCCGGCCAGTTTCGGCACTCAGGGTAGGAATCATGACCATTGCAGAAAAATGGGAACATGATCTTGAAAGCATATCAACACCTCTTACAAGGGAATACCTGCAAGGCAGGTTCCCATGCGAGGCTTCAGGTGATAAGCTCTATATCAATAGTTCCCTGCTTCCCGACAAGGGAGTTGTTGGAGCCATCCGTAACCTGCAGGAAGGCCAGGCGCTTGTAAAGAAAAATGTTTTGCTGGCTGTGCGTAGCAAGGAAGGTGACTGTGACTCTTTTAAGGTTGAAAACTGGATTAAGAAGGGCTTAGCATATGAAGGTAAACTCTCCCTGCTTGATTATCCCTGGAAGATCTTCCAACTGAACGGACAGCAACTTGAGGCCGATTTCCTTCGAATCACAAAGGGAAGAAGCAGTGAAAAGCTAAGTGATACTGTAAGGGTTGACCAAAGTGAGAATGTCTTTGTTGAACCGGGCTTCAGCGGTGGGTACTTTACCTTGAATGCCTCGCGCGGACCAATCTACCTGGGTTCTGACAGTGAGATTATGGAGGGAAGTATTATTCGCGGACCTTTTGCCCTTTGTGAAGGGGCCGTGGTAAAAATGGGTGCCAAAATCTATGGCCCCACCACTATAGGACCATTTTGCAAGGTGGGTGGAGAGATCAACAACTCAGTGCTGCTAGCCAACTCCAACAAGGGTCACGACGGCTTTCTTGGAAATTCCGTGATAGGCGAATGGTGCAACCTGGGAGCCGACACCAACAATTCCAACCTGAAAAACAATTACACCAATGTGAAGATTTGGAACTACCCCGCCGGAACATATATCAATACCGGAAACCAGTTCTGCGGACTGATTATGGGCGATCACTCCAAATGTGGCATCAATACCATGTTTAATACAGGTACCGTGGTGGGTGTCTCAGCCAATATCTTTGGGCCCGGTTTCCCTCCTACCTTCATCCCTTCATTCAGCTGGGGTGGTGCCGATGGTTTTACCACCTACAGGATGGATAAGGTGCTGAAGACTGCCAACCTGGTGATGGAGCGCAGAGACATGCAGCTAAATGAGGAAGACAAGGCTATCCTTGAGCACATTAGCCAGTATAGCAAGCCCTTTAGAAACTAATCCAGCAAATCGTCAAAGTCTTCTGAAAGTTTTACACCCTTCTGCCAATCGAAAAGGGTAAGTCCCCTCAGATCGTAATAGTAGTTCCAGAAATTCCGTAAAGATTCCACATAATCCCGGCGGGACCTATCTTTCTCTTCCTGGGCTACATTCAGATCCAGCACATCTATCCTCCCGATCAGGAAGCGCTGCTTGGTAACCTCATAACGAAGGTCGGCAATGCTATCTGCCTTGGAAGCGATTCTTACCTGGTCGTCCTGCAGGTTGAACTGCATCACCTGGAGGAAGATATTCTCATCAAAATCGATCATGGTCTGGCTCACATCCATTTTAACCACCTCCTCGGCCGACTGGGCCATCCGGTATTGTCCCTTTCCCATGCCCCAGTCAAGAATAGGCACCTGTATACCCACCTCTAAGCGCTGCTGACGTTCCAGGTTCGAATATGCACCGGGAAGATCAAAATCATTACCACTCAGTCCGAACTGTGCAAAAAGGTCACCCCTGAAGCCCTTACGTGATCGGGCCTCAGCTACATTCTGCTCAGCCTCCAGCAACTGCCTCTGCATATTTAGAATTTCTGGATTGTTTTCTTTGGCTTCGGCCAGCGTCCTATCAAAATCCATTTCGATCAGTGGGACCTCTCTGGGCATGATCAGCTGCAGGCTCACCTTTTCATTGAATCCCAGGAAGGAGCGAAGCCTTGATTTCCGAAGTTCCAGGTCAATAGTCGATTCATTCAGGGATGTCTCCGAGTTAAGGCGACTGAGCTCCATCTGGAGCAGTTCATTTTCTGCAATGGTCCCCAACTGGTAACGCCCCGTGGCAATCTGGTAAAGTGTATCGCTATTGGCCATGTTCTTTTCTGCAACCTCCAGGTTAATCTGGGCCAGTGCCAAGTCGAAAAAATACCTGACGGATTGCTGGCTCACCCGCTCCATGGTATTGAGGTATTGTAGCTTGGCCTGCTCAAACTTAAGAGGTTCAATCTTCCGGTCCCACTTAAATACATTGTAGCCATTGATGGGTTGCGTGAAGCCAATGCTTACGGGGTAAGCAAGGTAAGTGGTAGGTGGCTCCTGTCCAAAGTTATCGTTTCGCTGTAACACGGAAGTTGCAAATATTCGTCCACCTGTAAGCGCTATATTCTGGCTTAGCTGCATTTCCAGGGAGGTTTTCATATTGGAACGTTGCACAAACTCTTCGGTACCATCAGGCTGGATCACACTTTCCATGGAATTGTTTAGGGAAGGCAAAATACCTTCCAGAGTTAATTCTGGTCTGGTGCTGGCCTGGTGGGACCTGAACTCCCAATAGGAGCTGCGAAACTGGTGTCTCGACATCAGGGCCATCAGGGATTGTTCGTGTGCCAAATCAATAACCTCGGGAAGTGTTAGTGTTTTAACTTCTACTTCAGACTGCGACTGCGCAGAGACCTGGATTGCAAGCGCCAGGCCCATCCAAATAAATATCTTTCGAAACATATTATTCATACCTTAAAGATTCAATGGGATCCCTCTCAGAAGCCCTTTTAGCAGGCGAATACCCGAAGATGACGCCAACCGATGCAGATACTGCAAATGATATAATAACAGAGATGGGGGTGACGATGGTGGCTATATCGGCAAAGCGATTGACCAGCCATGAGGCTGTAATTCCAATAATGACCCCTATCACCCCGCCGATCACGCTTATCAGAACTGCTTCGGCCAGGAACTGAACTACAATATCCCTCTTCTGGGCACCTATGGCCAGCCGCGTTCCAATCTCCTTGATACGCTCCATCACTGTTGCATACATTATGTTCATGATCCCGATACCTCCCACCAGCAGGGAGATACTGGCAATAGCTCCAAGCACAATATTAAAGATATCCTTGGTCCGTTGCTCCTGCTTCAGGAGAAGCTCTGGCACAGTGATTTCAAAGTCCTTTACCTCCTGGTGACGTCTGAGTAAGAGCCGGGCCAGCAGATCAGTGGAGGGTGACAATTCGTTGGACTCATTGACCTGTACAATGATCCGGTCCAGCTGGTTGAAGTTGGATTCACTGTCATTGTTGGAAGAAAAAGCTGCTATCATAGGACCTCTACGCATTACACTTGTACTCGCCTTGATCCTGGAGCCCACCAGGGAACGGTTCTGGTACCTCAATAACATGGTTTCTACCGGCACATAGATATTGTCGTTCATCACGTTGACTCCGATGTTTTCGAAGCGGGTCAGGCTTACATCATTCTTCTCAAGCACACCAATCACCTTTAGCCAAACCTTATCGAACTTGATGTATTTGCCGATGGGATTCTCTTTGCTAAAGAATTTATTCTTGATATTGGCCCCGATTACACAGACTGGAATGCCATTCTCCTCCTGATACTCATTAAAAAAGGTGCCCTCCTGAATGGGAAGGTTAAAAATATCAAAATAGGGGGTCGAGACACCCAGGAGTTTGGCACTGGCCCTTTTCCCTTCCTTGATAACATAAGCGTTTAGTGTTATTTCGGCCGAGGCTCTATGTACTGTGGGAATCACCTTCTTAATGGCATCCACATCCTTCAGGGTCAGTCCCGGTGAGAACTTTTTCTTCTGCGACTCTCCTCCCGAATCACCACCATTCTCTCCTTCGGCTGCTTCAATGATGGGCGTAACGATGATGTTGTTAACTCCCACCATTTTAATCTGCTCCAGGATCTCCTGTTGAGCCCCCTTGCCGATGGCCAGCATGGTAATTACTGCAGCCACACCGAAAATAATACCCAGAGCAGTCAGAATGCTTCGCATCTGATTTGCCATGATCGATTCAATGGCAATAACGATGTCATGAAAATAACGTTCCATCATTACCCCCTTGTTCTGGTCGCATTACCACCCTGTGCTCCTCCCGGGGGACGTCCCTGGAAATTCTGTGGCTGTCGCGGCTGGTTCATCTTCTCCTGCATCTCCTTCCTCTTCTGCTCCTCCTCAGCCTTTCTTCGCTCGATTTCCTTCATCAGCTCAAGTCCGGCATATTTAAAGTTTTCAGGATTCTCCGGATTAGAGAGGTAGAGCTTATCGCCTTTCTTCAATCCCATATCCACTACAATATGGTTCTCATTGGATTCACTCAGTACAACCACTTGCTTTTTACCGTCACGGGTATAAACAAAGGTCAGGCTATCATTGGCATGAACTGCTTCCAGCGGAATAAACAACACACTATCCAGCACCTGGGTAATCACCATGTTGCTGGTGGTCATGGAGGGCCTTAGGATGGTGTCCCTCTCATTTAATTCTATTTTCACTTCAAAAACTTTGGCATCAGTATTGGGTAGCTGCTGACCTATATTGGCCACTTCGACCACTTCACCGGAAAACTTCTTCTCGGGAAAAGCATCCACTCCAATGTTGACCTTCTGCCCTTTATTCAGTTTACTTATGTCTATCTCGTTGACATAGGTCATGGAGATCATGGTGGAGAGATCAGGGAGTGTGGCCACTGCCAGATCCCAGGTATTGATCTCCGACCCGGCGGTTCTTTTTTCTCCGCTCCAGTCTTTCTTATAGATCACCATTCCTGATCCGGGTGCATAGATATCAAACATCTCCATCACTGCTTCCATTTCCTCCTTGCTCCTACGGTCCCGGGCCATATTAATCTCTGCCTCACGCATCTCTGCCTGTGCCTGTCTAACTTTCAAACTATAATTCTTTTTCGCTTGATTGTAAGCTCTATTGGCTTTTTGAAGTTCAATATCAGCCTGGCGAATGGCAGCCGGGGGTTCAAACTTGGATTGCTCCAGGGTAATCTCCGCTTCCTCCATTGCAAAATTCAGATTGAACAACTGGTCGCGCAACTCCCGGAGTTGCATGGTGGTATCCAATTTGGTACGCATATACTCCGACTCTTTCTGCTCCAGGTTATCCAGGATATCCTTCAGGGAGTTATCCGCTTCGGACCGGTCCAGGGTAGCCACCCATTGCCCGGAGTCGACTACGGTGCCCTCAGGAATCAGGTCCTGGATCTTTACACTGCGAATACGCAGGTTCCTGCTTCGCAGCTGCGACGGCGCTTTAATTTCAGTTTCCCGGATGGCCTGAAGTTCGCCGGTTACCATTACGGCAATCTCAAAAGTTCCCTGCTCCACTTTGGTCTCCAGTACAATTTCTTTTTCCTTGCCCGAAAGTGCAGAATATAGTACAAGTGCAACGATCAGTACCACGGGAATAACAATGGCAAGTATGGTTCTTTTTTTCATGATTCCTCTTAAAATATATCTAATTCATCAATTCATTTATGGTCTGCATGGCCTCGCCGGCAATGCGTTCGGCCTCTTCACTGCTAAGTGCTTCAGCATAGAGTCTGATAATAGGTTCTGTATTGGATTTTCGCAGATGCACCCATCCTTCGGGCATGTCCACCTTGACCCCATCCACGGTATTTATCTCATCACCGGCATGAGCTTGCTCAAATGCAGCAAGTAGCTGATCCGCATCGGCGCCTTCCGGCAAAGTGATCTTATTCTTGGAGATATAGTAATCGGGGTAGCACTTCCTTACAACACTACAATCCATGCCACTTTCGGCAAGGTGGGTCAGAAACAGGGCGATCCCAACCAGGGCGTCCCTTCCGTAATGAAGTGCAGGGTAAATGATTCCACCATTGCCTTCACCGCCAATCACACAATCGTTTGCTTTCATGGCATTCACCACATTGACCTCTCCAACTGCTGAAGAAAAATAGGCCTGTCCATGGCCTTCAGTCACATCCCTGAGGGCTCTTGTAGAGGATAGATTGGATGCGGTATTGCCCGGAGTCCTGGAGAGGATATAATCGGATATGGCAACCAGGGTATACTCCTCGCCAAACATGGAACCATCCTCACAAACAATGGCCAGGCGGTCCACATCGGGATCCACCACAAAGCCCACATCCGCTTTTTCACGTACCATCAGCTCTGATATCTCTGTCAGATTTTCAGGCAGAGGCTCGGGATTATGTGGAAAGTCACCTGTGGGATCGCAGTAAAGTTCGATCACATCGTCTACTCCCAGCGCATTAAGCAGCTGCGGCAGAATGATTCCTCCTACGGAATTTACACAATCTATAGCCACGCGGAATTTTTTCTTTTTAATCTTTTCAGGCTTTACAAGGTCCAGTTCAAGTACCTTGTCGATGTGTTTGACACCCATTCCCTCCAGAGGTTTAATGGAACCCAGATTTTTAACATCTGCATAGCTGTAATCATTGGCCCTCGCCATCTTCAGAATCACCTCCCCATCTGCACCAGAGAGGAACTCTCCATGGCCATTGAGCAACTTTAAGGCGTTCCATTGGGCCGGATTGTGGCTGGCTGTCAGAATAATACCTCCATCAGCACCCTTTTCGGTAACAGCGATCTCGACTGTTGGGGTAGTAGCTAATCCCATGAGGTAAACATCCACACCCATGGCCGAAAGGGTAGCTGAAACCAGTTGCTCCACCATGGGCCCTGAAATACGTGCATCGCGGCCCAGGGCCACAGAGGGTCTTTCCTTCCCGGATTCCTGGATTAGCCAGGAGGCATAAGCAGATGTAAACTGAACGGTATCTATGGGGGTTAAACCTTCAGAAGGCTTCCCTCCGATGGTTCCACGAATGCCTGAAATTGAGATCACTAAACTCATTTTTGCCTGATTTTTAAAACGGTACCAAAGTTAAAATTATTATTCCAAGAATGTAACTTAATAAGCTGTATCTTTGTTCCCTTTAACAATATTTAATAATCAGGACTTTGAGTAAACCAGGAGCACCAAAAAAGGGGGGCAGAAGCGGATCTTCATCTCCCCGAAATAAAACAGCTTCGTCCCGACCGGGACAGGGTGATAAAAAAGCGGGAAGAAGACCCCTGTTAACCGGGGAAAGTGGCTCCAAACCACTGGAAGAAAGGCGCGGTAACAAAAAGGGGCCCGGCCACGGAACATCGTCCATCAAGAGTAGCCGGCCCGGCACCAAAAAACCAGGTCGACCAGTGGCTAAAAAATCAACAGACGACAAGGTTCGGCTTAATAAATATATTGCCGCCGCAGGAATCTGTTCCCGACGGGAGGCAGATCAGCTGATCTCGGCCGGACTTATCACGGTGAACGGGAAATCCATAACCGAAATGGGAAGCAAGGTAAATCCTGATGATGAGGTGAAGTACAATGGAGAACTGATCCGTACCGAACGCAAGGTATACTTGCTTTTGAACAAACCAAAAGACTATGTGACCACTACCGATGATCCAAAAGAACGAAAAACGGTTATGTTACTGATCCGCGATGCATGTAAAGAAAGGGTCTACCCGGTGGGACGCCTCGACCGCAACACAACAGGGGTACTGCTCTTCACCAACGACGGTGAGCTGGCCAAAAAGATGACCCATCCGTCCAGTAACAAGAAAAAGATTTACCATGTGTTTCTGAATAAGGCCATATCAGCAAATGATATGAAAAAACTGGCCGAAGGTGTGTCGCTGGAGGATGGCATTATCCAACCCGACGCTATCAGCTATGCCAGCAGCGAGAATAAGAAAGAGGTTGGACTGGAAATTCATTCCGGGAAGAACCGCATTGTGCGGAGGATGTTTGAAGCGCTGGGTTACAGGGTTGATAAGCTGGACAGGGTTTATTTCGGGGGACTTACCAAGAAGAATCTTCAAAGGGGAAAATGGAGGCTTCTCTCAGAGAAAGAGGTGAACATGTTAAAAATGAATGCCTACGAGTAGTATGAATCACAAAGCAGGATATGTTAATATAATCGGTAAGCCCAATGTGGGTAAATCGACCCTGATGAATGCCATGGTGGGTGAAAAACTATCCATCATTACCTCCAAGGCTCAGACTACCAGGCACAGGATTCATGGAATCCTGAATACCCCTGAATACCAGGTAATCTTTTCTGATACTCCAGGGATTCTCGATGCCAGCTACAAACTGCAGGAGACCATGCTAAAGGCCGCCCGATCGGCCCTGGTGGATGCCGATGTGCTCATCTACCTTACAGAGATTGATGAGAAACTAGATCCGGAAGATCCCTTCCTCCAGAAGGTAGCCAAGATAAAGGTCCCGGTGCTGCTGGTGATTAATAAAATAGACCTGAGCAATCAGGACCAAGTGAGGAAATGCATGGAGAAATGGGATGAAATCCTCCCCAATGCAGAGAAGATTCCCATCTCTGCCCTGAAAAAATTTAATGTGGATTCAATTTTTAACCGGATCCTGGAACATCTGCCTGAATCACCCCCCTACTTTCCCAAGGATGCCCTGACTGATAAATCGGAACGGTTCTTTGTGGGAGAAATGATCCGGGAAAAGATCCTGCTCTACTACAAACAGGAGATTCCCTATGCGGTGGAGGTGGAGGTTGAATCGTTCAAAGAAGACCCCAGGCTGATCCGTATCAGCGCATTGATTTATGTGGAACGTGAAAGTCAGAAAGGGATCCTCATAGGAAATGAAGGAAAGGCTTTGAAAAAGGTAGGGAGGGAATCCAGACTGGATATGGAGGCCTTCTTTCAGAAAAAGGTATTTCTTGAACTCCGGGTGAAAGTGAAAAAAGACTGGCGGAACAATGAACGTTTCATAAAAAATTTTGGTTACCATTAAGTTAGCTTTAGTATGGGAAATATAGTTGCCGTCGTAGGAAGACCCAATGTGGGAAAGTCCACCTTCTTTAATCGCCTGACCGAATCCCGACAGGCCATTGTGGATGAGGAAAGTGGCGTGACTCGCGACCGGCATTACGGTAAGGTGATCTGGAACGGTCATGAGTTCAGCATCATTGATACAGGTGGATATGTTACCAACTCGGATGATGTTTTTGAAGAGGAAATCCGAAAACAGGTCATCCTGGCCATCGAGGAGGCAGATGTGGTGGTATTCCTTGTGGATGTAATATCGGGGATCACCGACCTGGACCAGACCGTTGCCGGTATGCTCAGGAAGATTAAGAAGCCTGTATTGCTTGTGGTGAACAAGGTGGATAACGCCAACAGGTTGTATGATGCCAGTGTTTTCTATGGGCTTGGACTGGGTGACTACTTTGCGCTCTCTTCCATCAATGGAAGCGGAACAGGCGATATGCTGGACAAGCTCACCAGCATGTTTGATAACAAACTGGGGGAAGAGGATGAGGAGGAAATACCAAAGATTGCAGTGGTGGGACGTCCCAATGTGGGAAAATCCTCATTGGTTAATGCGCTGATTGGCGAAGAAAGAAATATTGTAACCCCCATCTCAGGTACCACACGAGACTCGATCCATACCAGGTACAACAAGTTCAATCACGATTTCTTCCTGGTAGATACAGCCGGA
>QMPQ01000055.1 GCA_003648635.1 Bacteroidota bacterium
GCAGCATTGGCATAGGCCTGGGTAAAGATCATCCCCGCACCGGCCAATCTGTCGATATGGGGTGTTTCGTAATAGTCAGATCCCATGTACCCCACATCTGTCCACCCCAGGTCGTCCATCAGAATGAACACGATATTGGATTTTTGCTGCTCTTCTGTCCGGCTGCATGACCCTGACAGGATTAATAATACCAGAGCAAGGCTTAGATGCAGGATCGATGGCAAAGATGGTTTCATTTGTTCAGTTTTATATTCACTGGCTTCTCTTCCTCCAGCTTAATCCACAGTATCAGATCCTCGCCGTCGGTACCTTTCCGTATCCCCTGTCTGAATTCCTTACCATCTGTCAAAGGTAAGCCATTGATGTTGCAGGAGGCCGGCTGGCTGCCCCAGTTCTTAATGATGATGGCCGGATTAATCAGGGGGGAATCTTCAGATGCCTCCAGCACAAAGGAACATGGGGTCGCAGTTGTTGGATCCATTGCTTCAAGGAGGTAAGCTCTTTCCGACTGATCATATATCCCCCCCCTATAGGACTCAGAAGTAATTTTCATATTCGGTGCATGCAGCCAGGACCTGGCCAGGGGAACCAGCTCTCCGGCTTTCTTATCTGTCATTCCCTGCAGCATGATCCTGGTGCGCTTACGGTCGGTGTATTCATAATCCTTCCATTGCACGAATGTGGTCAGGTTAAAATGGCTGGGGCGGTCTGGTGTGATCACCCACCTGCCATCCCCGGGTATCTGGGCCACAGGCCAATGATCCCACCATCCGTATGCAGAAGGCACTGGATCAGGCCGATACCTGGTACTTGCCATATGGGATGCATAGCTTCGGAAATAGGGTGAATCCCATGTCCCTTCGACTGTTTCGACAGGATCGGGCGGTAAAATGAAAAAGGGTCGGTAGGTGGACTTTAGATGTACATATGACATATTGGCTCCTTCAGGTTCAGGCATGGGTATTTCAGGTTCCTTATCCCAGGAATATTTCTGCACTTCTCCTGACATATTCACAAGCGAGATACTTTCCCTTTCAATGACATCCTCAGGATATTTTCCCGGAGGCAGGACCACGATCTGTTCCACCCAGTCGTGCCGGCGTTCGGGTCTGGAGAAATGCAGTTCCATTTTCCTTACACCCACCTGGTCAGGATAGATGATATGAAATTCATCGCACCACTCTCCCCTGCCATCATCACTAAGGGCTACAAAATCATATAAAGCATCGGAAAGTGCATAACGCCAGTGTATCACCACTCGGGCATCCGTATTTTCAATGAGCCTTACATGGGAATACCTGCAGTGCCTGTCCATGATCGGTTCGGCGCAGCTTACCACATCGCTGCCCCATGTTTCAAGCCACTCATTCGTGTACCAGATGTCATTTTCGGTCACCCAGCAGGGATTGAAGCTGGTTCCCCTCCAGAATACCAGCTGAACCGGTGACTGTTCAAATCGAACAAACAGATCCGGCACCTCACTTACCCGCCAGAGATCATCCCATTCCTTATAGTAGTTCAGCCGGGTATAGAAGGCCCCGAAGCTTCCGGATCCGGCAGGACCCTTAGGTAAAAAATCCCGGTGGCTAAGTGCCGGAACAGGCAGCTCTTTTACGGAGGCTAGCCCTGTGCTGATCTCCTCCACTGTTTTGGATGTCCCGCTTATTCTTATTTCGTCCAGAATCCCGTCCAGAAAGAAATATGCGCTATCTGTGGTAAACTGGGGTTCATGCCATGTCTGTGGCTCCTTGTTCCGGCCAATGGTGAGCGAGCCATCCCACTGCGGGACAAAATTTCCTGTAATCTCCACAGACGCCGACTCTGCCCCGTTAATGAAGACAGTTATTTTATTGCCAGCTTCAAATACTGCAGCCACATGGGTCCACTCCCTCAAAGGGATACTTATATCGGTGATGAGCTCATGCCAGGTATTGCCCGCAGCAGTTTTGAAACCCACATGTCCCTCGGGACCAATTCCAAAAAAGAATCCTTTCAGTCTCTCATATGAACAATCCACCACAGGTGCCCAGGACTAGGGATACCTTGCCAGTGCAATCCAGGCCTCCACAGTAAATGCGCTCTTCAGATTACTCAAATCGTACCGGTCCCTTTTTATAAAGGTTCGAAAACCATCCAGTTTTATGGCATTTCCTGATACGCCGGGCACATATTCAAAACTTCCGTAAATGGAATCCTTCTTCTGCTGGATGTCATCGAATGAATGGCGCCCATCTTCCGCATCAAAGGACCAGCTACTGATCATCGTGGTCCCGGATTGAGCAAGGCTTGTTATTGTCGCAAAGATGCAAAAGAACATGATCCATATCCGGAGGAGCGGACTGCCTGGTTTTTGTTCGGTGCACATGATGTTGTTTTAGTTAAGACCGGTGTAATGACCTTGAATTCATGCAGAACTCAGCGCTTTAGAAAAATAGTAAATTTTATTGTGCTATTTTTATTTATTACTCCATAAAACTCGAGGTATGCGTGCATGTCATTCAATGACCCTCTTAAGCAGTAAAATTCTGATCATCTGCTTTGTAGGTCTCAGCCTCCATGCATGCAGAAACCAGGCAGAAACACCACGGAGACCTAATTTCGTGGTATTGATCTCCGATGATCAGAGATGGGACCAGCTGAGCTATGCAGATCATCCCTTGATCCCCGAGTTGCATACCCCGCACCTGGACAGGCTGGCTGAACATGGTGTGTATTTCACGGATGCATTTGTCACTACTCCCATTTGTGCTGTGTCAAGAGCAAGTATTATGACCGGAAGGTATGCCAGCACCCATGGCATGAACCATTTCAGAACCCCTCTGCATCCGGAAGTAATCAGTAAAACTTACCCGGCGGCGCTGCAAGACCGGGGATATAAGACGGGGATTCTGGGTAAATGGGGAATGAGTACGGAAGGCACAGATGAGATTTTTGATGTCTTTAATGCATGGATGACACAGGGCGTGTACTTTCATGATACCGACAGCGGGAAGATCCACAATGCGGAATGGCTGGCCATAAAAGCCAGGGAGTTCCTCGAATCCTGTACAACAGGGCAGCCCTTCTGTCTTACGGTCTGCTATAAATCCCCCCACCACCCCTACCAGCCGGATAAGCGGGATAAAGGCCTGTACGAAGATGTGCAAATCCCCAAAAGAGAAACGGATACACCGGAGGCTTATAAAGCCATGGCGCCACATGTGATGGAAAAATCACTGAACAGGTGGTGCTACTTTGATGAGAGAAAAGACGAGGCCACGAAAGACAGTTTTGAAAAGAATTTCCTGCGCTGTGTAAAAAGCCTGGACCGGTCGGTGGGAAAGATCATGCAGAGCCTGCAGGACCTGGAACTGGATGAGAACACCGTCGTTATTTTTCTCTCGGACCACGGCTATTTATGGGGCGAACATGGTCTGGGAGGAAAATGGCTCCTGTATGAAGAATCCATACGGATCCCCATCATATTTCGCGGACCCGGCATCCTGGATTCCATGCAGGGCAGCAAGCTTGAGCAACTTGCTCTGAACATAGATATTGCACCAACCATCCTGGATATGGCAGGGATCACCATCCCGGATGAAATGGATGGCATAAGTCTATTCCCATACCTTTCAGGGTATCAAGGTCAAACAAGATCAGACTTCTTTATGGAACACGTGGGTATCGTCGATGCAGAGAACCCGATCCCCGACAGCAGGGGTGTACGTTCCGTGGATTGGAAATATATCCGCTATGTGAACGTGGAACCGGAGGTGGAAGAACTATATCATCTGGGAGATGATATGCTGGAATTGCAAAACCTGGCGCAGGATCCGAACCACATGGATGTCAAAAATCTCTTAAGGGAAAGGTATGATGATTATATGGGATTCCTGCAGTAAGCCCTCATCCAGGGCTAGCACCACTCACAGAACAGAATCTCCGTTGAAGGGATGACCGATCAATCCGCCTCCGGAACCGGGTTATTCACAATTTTTTTGTAGCTGCGTTTATCCAGAAGAATCATCTCCTGCATGACCAATCCATAATCACTTCCCGGGGGAAATGAGCTGATCTTCATATCGTTCCATCCCATTGCGAAATTCCCCGAGTAACATAGCCATAGAGATTTGCCATTCTCTGAAATAAATTTGCCTGGGAAATTCAAAAAGTATGCCTGCTCACCAAAATCCTTCATGTAGGATACCAGCTTCCATGGACCCGTAATATTGTCAGACTCCAGAATGTAGGAGTTCATTTTTGCTACTGTTGGCCAACCATCGGTGATGGTTAGAAGATATTTTTTTAAGGGTGCATTATAGGTCATTGTAACGCATCCGCAATTGTCGTTCCAGTCCACCAGTGGTTTTATCTCCTTAAAGTCAGCTGTCCAGATGGCTGAACCCTTCTCGTCATGCCCTCCAAAATATTCATATTTTGACATATCGTTCATATTTTGAATGGAAGGCGTAACCCGGCACATATAAATCTGGTCTCCACTGATCCAACTCAGGTTGGCCTCTCGCGGCATAAGGTCATTAACTTCCGCACCCATACCAACCAGATAAGCCTTACCATCCGGTGAATACTCCATATTTTTACCAAAATCTACAAAATGAGGTGCCCCCATCTTCACCGGATACCCCCACATACCGGTTTCTCCGAAAAGAGAATTTTCAGGGGTATGTGGCGTATCCTGCCAGCTTTTGCCATAATCTGTTGAGGTACGAAATCCAACCAGTGGTCCGAGCCAGGGCCAATTGTAATCAAATCCTCCGATATTTGCAGTACCTGCCGGTGCCAGGCAGTAGGTGCCATAGTACCAGATTCCATTGTAAACCAGACTTCCACATGGATAACGTCCATTGTAAGGCGCCGGATCGCCGTTATATTTGCCAAGGCTGTAGATATGCATGTTCAGAGGGTCATCACCAACCATAACCGCCTGTCCTGTTGTGGCCTGCATACCTATCTTTCCCTCATTGGTATACACCTGTTCCTTGTCGTAATTAAGGTGACCCGATTGAGAGTGATCCCAGGAACCATCCAGCCGGGGACATCTGCCATCGGTCCAGGGTGAGTACATGGTATCATTGGCAGCCCAGGTGGGATACCAGGTATCTGCAAAGGAATAACCATTCTCAAGTTTATAATGCCGATAGTTCTCTGTCAATGCGACACCCACAATCTCAGTGGATTGTTCAAAGGGGCAATCCTCAGGGGGCTCTGACACCCAGATCCAGGGGTCATAACTTTGTTCCTGTTGTGCAAAGAGTACAGCTATCCCAAAGGAAAAATATACGACGATTGAAAGAATACATTTATACATATCATTGCGTTTAAATTGACACTTTCATCAGAAGCCTATACATGCGTACGGCTTTAAAACTTTTCCACGGGCCTGGTATTTTTAGCCTTTTCTCTCTGCTGCTCCATAAACTCTTCCATAACGCCTGTCTGATCCCTATTCCTGAATGCCTCCACGGCCGGATCCTTATACCGCTCCATCATTTTCAACATCTGCTTCCTGAACTTATCAAGCTCATGGGCATATGCCGGATCATGGACCAGGTTGTTCAGGCCGTCGGGATCATCTTTAAAGTTATAGAATTCCTCGGGCACCCGGTATTTAAATAATTCAACCCGCGCAGCAATCTCCGGATCCCTTTCAGCTGCTTCTACCATGGCCCGCCATGTAAGCCCCCCTGTAGCATCCCCACTGATCTCCAGTTGCTGATCTGACCAGAAGTTATAGATATACCCGAAATCCTTATTCTGCACGCAACGCATAGGATATCGTATTCTGGCAAAAATCTGGTAGAAGGAACTGTAAGCATACTCCCTGTCTATCTGTTCTTCGTTGCGCAGCAGGGGGAGAAAACTTCGCCCATCAAGATCCGGTACCAGTGGAAGTCCGGCTATTTCCAAAAGCGTCGGCATCAGGTCGATCCCTGTTACAAAGTGGCTGGAATTCACCGATCCGGGGGGAATTGTTCCGGGCCATTTCACGATTAAAGGGGTACGGGAACTATTCAGGTAACATTGCGCCTTGGAGAAAGGGAATGCTGCCCCATGATCACTCAGAAAGATGACCAGGGTATTTTCTTCCAGTCCACTTTCCTTAAGGGCCCTGAGTACCGCACCTATATTCTGGTCGCAGCGGTAAACACTGCCATAATACTGGGCCACCTCTCTGCGGACTTTCCCGATATCGGGCAGGTAGCCTAACATTTCGATCTCATCCGGAGTGAATTGCCTTGTAACAGGCGGCATGTTGTCTCCCCAGGTAAGGGTGTCGCTGCGGCTACCTGCAAAAGGCCTGTGCGGATCGTGTGAATTGGCGATCAGAAAAAAGGGTTTTCCCTGATCTAAGGCATGATTGAAAAACTGTTCAGAATAACGATAAAATAAATCCGGATCCCGGGAATGTCCCTTTCGCCACACAGAGTCCGGTTCTGTTATAAATGGAATATAATCCCAGAAAAAACGATCCACGGGTTGGTGATGGATCTCCTTTCCTAGAATGCCATTTACATAACCGATCTTTTTTAATTGTTCGGGGAGGGTGGGAACATCCCCATCAATGGGTTCAAAGCCTTCGGCTCCATTGTTGTGGGGAAAGCGTCCGGTGAGCCACGATTGTCTGCAGGGCTGACATACGGAAGTATTGACGTGGGCATGGGTGAACCTGATTCCCTCTCCTGCCAGGCAGTCTATGTTCGGAGTTATACCGGGTACTCTGCATCCAAAAGCACCAACCGAATTGTATGCCAGATCATCCGCTGTAACAATAAGTATATTGGGAAGGGCTTGTTCATTGTCCCCTGGTAAGGTAACACAGCTAATACATCCCGAAAATGCAAGCACCAAAATTATGATTCCCGGGAGAAAAGAAGAGTTTTTACAGTTCATCATTGATCGAGTCGCATTCTGGCTTACATTCATTTTACTGTTTCGGCTTCAATTGCATGAAGTGTCCCAACATAAAAATCATGATCGATTTGAATTTCTTTGATGGGCTCTTCGAGCTCCAGATCCTGCCATTTCTGAAGGGGCTGGATCCAGTGTTCCTGTCCGTTGATGTATACCTTTAGTTTCATCCGGAATCCTTTCACGCAATTGCCCCAGCGATAAATCAACTTTCCATCCAGAAGGGCATATTCAAAGACAGGAATGCGGGTATCCCTCAGGTACTGGTGAAAAAACGACTGTAAATCGAGTCCTGATTTCTCACTTATATAATTTTCAATCTGCTTCGTTTTTACCGTCTGATGATAGAATTCTTTGTTCAGGCCCCTGAGGATTTGTCTCCATTGCTCGTCGTTGTTAATTATCTGTCGAAGTGTATGAAGCATGTTGGCACCTTTTGCATACATATCGCCCGATCCCATGTGATTCACCTCATATTGGCCAATGATGGGGCGATCGTTCGAAATGTTCAGACGGGTTCCCCTGCAATAGGCTGCACCGGCCTCTTTCCCCCAGAAATATTCCACAAAAAGACTCTCTGAATAGGCAGTGAAGCTTTCATGAATCCACATATCTGCCAAATCCCAATTTGTTATGCTGTTTGCAAACCACTCATGTCCGGACTCATGAACTATAATAAAATCGAATTTCATTCCATATCCTGTACTGCTGACATCCCTTCCGCCATATCCGTTATTATAGCCATTGCCATAGGTGACTGAACTTTGATGTTCCATCCCGGGGTAAAGAACCTCTACCAGCTTGTATCCATCCTCGTAAAAAGGATAGGGACCGAACCAGTATTCAAAGGCTTCCAGCATGAGATGTGCTTGTTTGAAATGCTCTTTTGCCTTTTCTTCATTGTAAGGAAGAACCCAATAGTCGCAATCAAGCTTGCCTTCTTCTCCATTATACACATTCCCAAAGTGGATATAGTCCCCCACATTGATATTTACTCCATATTTGTTAATCGGATTTGAAACAAACCAGTGGGAAGTATTTGTACCGTTTTCGTGGTGTTCAAGATTGCGTAACCTGCCATTGGAGACATTCATTAAGGGGTCAGGAACAGTAATACTGATCAGCATGCTGTCGGGCTCATCGTAGGGATGATCCTTGCAGGGCCACCATAAACTGGCACCCTCGCCCTGATTTGCAGTTGCTATAAAATGATTGCCATTATCGTCCTTTCCCCAGCTCACTCCTCCATCCCAGGGAGGCCTTTTGCTTACTTTGGGTAAGCCTGAAAATTCAACCAGTAAATATTTAATATCTCCCTGCTTTTGTTCGGCCTTTAACTTGATGTACCAGGCATTCCCGTCTTTGATAAAGTCCAGTTCCTTTCCATCCTGAGATACTTTGTGAATCTCCATAGGGGGCTGAAGGTCGATCTGCATCAGGCTATCCTGCTCAAGCACTCTGTATCCGATCAGGTTGTTGCCTGTAAAACTACTATCGCCCGGATGAACACTGATGCTCAAATGGCAGTAGCTTAAATCCCACCAGATGCGCTCTGTCGTTATGCTTCCCCTAAGGGTGTCCTGTCTCGTAAAAGACTGTTCCTGAGCAGAAGTTCCACAAGAAATGAGCAGAATTCCCATCAAAACAAGCGTCATTCTTTTTATCATCGTAGCAAATGTCCATTTGTAACACAAAGGTATTTTGGCCTTACCCATCTAAGGGATAATGCTCAAACAAATTAAGAAAAAGAAAGATATCTAACTGATGAAAAGCAAAATAAGAGTACACTGATGATAAGGGCACTCTTAGTACACCAACTATAAACTACCAATAACAAACTTCGATGACCTGTCTTAAGCCTGTTACTTAGCCATAGCTCTCAAATTACCTAGTCCCCTTGCGCTTGTCTGAATTAACCAGAACCTGCAGTGAAGACAGCAATCTCACCGGGCCCAGCAATCCGGAAGTTTCTTCATGCCATGGTTCAGCAGGAGAGTAATATGTTGAGTAATCAGATTTTATATTGGACCTGGTAAACCTTTTATGTTCCGGGAGCTTCATGTCACCGGAAAGCCGGTTGATCCAGAGGTTCATCACCTCGATCTTCAACTGGTTATTCCCCGGTTTGAGAAACGAGCTAATGTCAGCCCGGAAGGGCGGCTTCCATACAATACCGGCTGACTGACCATTCACATATATCTCAGCCAGTTCATATACATCGCCCAGATCCAGATGAACATGCCTTTCTGACCCAAGCCACTCTTCCGGCACATCAAATGTTTTATGATAGCTCCCGGTTCCTGAATAGTACTTTACCCCCTCGTCGGCAAAATCTGTCCATGAAATAAGTTCTGCCAACCTGACTTCTGCAGGGGCACCCCATTCCGGATCAAATTCCACATGCCAGTCACCCCCGAGTACATGAGGAGCAGGCACATCATTCACCTGAATCAATTCTTCCTGCCCTTCTCTTCCGGTGAGCAAATAGCTTCCATTCTGCCAGCATAGAATGGTGGCACTATTGTCTGTCACAGCCACCATATTTTCTTTGGGCAGGTCGGGATAACTTTCTTCATCTCTCCGTATTATTGATGCAAAAGAACCTGAACCAACATCCTTATCAAAGACTACGAAAACCGAGCCTCCCGGAGGCAGGCGAACAGGAAGACTGGTTCCGCCATCCCCCGTCTTGTAAACGAACTGTTTCTCTATGCTTCCATCCGTGGGATCCCAGATCCGGGGTGTCCGGTTATATACCCGGAAAAGGCATTGAGTGCTTACAGGATTCGTGGTTTTATTTCTAATAAAATAGATATCCGAATGCTTTGTTTGCCGGTGAATAAAATCGAAGTCTGAGGCAAGTTCTGAATCCTGACATAAAAAATCGGGACCTACGGACTCAAGTTCAAGCCACTGCTGAGGTGTATATCCCCAGACTACCTTTCCCCTGCCATAGCTGTTTACCTTGGTGCTAGTACCATTGCAATCTCCCCACATTTTTCCGGCCAGTTTACGAAGTGCTTTTGTCCTTTTTTCATAATCGCTAAAACCCGGCACATGGGATGGTTTGGGTCCAATGATGCATGCTCCTGCTGAAACCAGCTTCTCCATTTTTTGTAAAACCTCCAGGGGTATATCATTTTTCTCAGGCAGGACCAGGATCCGGTAAGACATACCGTCCGGTAGCGTGATCCTTCCATCCTGAACGGACATGCGGTTCATGATCACATCGGTATTTACCACATCGTATTCATACCCGCTTCCAAGTCCTTTCAACCCTGGCTTTTCAGGAACATCATGGTACATAGGCCAAAAGTTCGGTGCCTGGTCGCCATAATAATAGGCAACATCCGCCACATATAATCCCTGTTGAAGCATGTGGCAACATCGTCCGAGATAATCCATAAATGGCCTTGCTTTTGACCACCACACCACCTTTGGATTCATGTCTACCCCAGCGTGATAACTTCTTCCCGGATATCCTTCCTCAAGGGGTGAGTGGGAGTATCCGTGATAGGTGATCCGGTTAAGCCCTTCGCAAAAGGCTCTATCCACCAGCACCTTACGTGCAAAAGGCCCGTCTCTCCAACGCCGCCAGGTTGTCCACGATTCAGCATCCACATAGGGTTTGCCATAGATATGTGCCGCACTGGCTATCTCCTTGATCAGAAAAAGATTCCTTGGATTACCCATCCAGAATTCACCGCGTGGAATATCCACATTTCCCAGGGCTTTGAGCGCATCCACAGGACAGGTTCCCCAGACTGGAGGACCGGGTCCACCCGCTTCAGCTACACGTTCAAGCCCGTATTCAGAACATAATTTGGTGCCTGTTGTATAATGGCTGAATATAAGGAGATCACTAACGGTCTTCCTGTAATCATACTGAAACCGCCCGCTGTCATCCTCGTTATTAATTGTCCATCCCATCAATGCCGGCAACCAGGGCAGAAGGTCATACCCATGCTGTTCCTTAAACCAATCACTGAATTTCGTGGTCCACTGAATACCTTCATAAAGCTCCATACTGTCGTCGTCGAGTGTTTTTAGAGGGGAGCCGGGATCGCCCCCTTTCTGAAGTCCCAGCCTTTCGAAGATGTATTCAAAATGAAAGCGGGTTGCCTCCGGATCAAGGAAATCAATGAACAGGCCTTTTGAATTGGGACTTGCGGCGATCAACTGCTGACCGTTATTGCTGCAGACAAACCTTACAACCTGCCAGTCCCCGTCCGGAACTTCCCATACCAGTTCCCCGTCACAAAACTTATCGTTAAGGTTTATAACGTCGGAAAGATCGGGAATTACCATCTCTTTCGAATCGGGCCATGCCAGGACCACCACGTCCATATACCAGAGAGGCAGACCGTCATCTCCTTTCGGACACTCGAGGGGAACCTCCGGGAATGGAAGTTTCTGCCTGACCTGACCGGGACCGGCAACAATCACACCTGCAGAGAAAAGGTTCTTACTTGCCATTTCAGGGGGCACCCAGGTACCGCCGGAATTCCATCCACTGGCACAGATCAGTCCCAGGTCCATTTCCAGTCGTTTTGCCTCATTAATGGTATGATGTATGAATCCGACCGACTCATCACCCATGAAAGGTGGACCTGCAGGAACAAACCCGTCCGGATTTTTCATGGCCTCCGTATCCCACATCAGCAGTCCTCCCAGTCCTTTATCCCTGGCCTCTTCCAGGTCGCGGGTCAATCCTTCTTTTGTAACATCTCCATTCAACCAGTTCCAGTAAGCCCTAGGCCGGGCTTCTTTAGCTGGATTCCGAAAGCCTTCTGCTAGATCCGGGATCTGTACTTCCTGCTGGCTGCATCCAAAAAATATTGATACAATGAAAACGATTAGGATATTTTTCATACGATTAATTTTACAATTTGCCCAAACCCACTTTACAGGATATAAAATCCTCAATTGCAATTGATATAATCACCCGATACTATATCCTTGATCTGTTTGCCAGTCTTATAAACTCACGTTTGATATTCAAATACCTTAACCACCCACTACATCTTCGTACTTCGCAATAATTGCATCGCCCTTTTTAATGAGATCATTTGTAAGCGGTTCAACCTGATGCTTATCCAGTATGCTCTTCACTATTCTGTTAGCTTCAGCAGGCATTTCATTGGCATTCATCTCCAACAGGTCAAGTTTTTCTCTTTCCCAGATGGTTAGCTCGCCAGTCATATAGTTCAGAGTGTGAGGATGTGTAAGAAAATCATGGCCATGCCCGACTTCTTTAACCGCGTCCAGACCAATCCTATCTTCTGATATTTGAACTTCATGTAAATAGTTTTTACTACAATCCATCATGTAGGAATCAATAATAAACTGTGCAAATGAGATTCCTTTAGCAGAATCAACTGATCCCATTCCGGTGACGATGTCTGATCCGCCCATAATTCCTGTGAGTTGAGTAGCAGGGATCATCACTCCTGAAAGTCCACCTTCAACCTTTTTACCCCATCCACCATCTGCGACAAGAGATGGCAGATTGTATCTTCTTGCCATTTGTGCCAAACCGATGCTTATAAAACTCTTATCAACTGAACTATAGTCAAGACTGGCTGAAGCCATATTCATTGGTGAAGACTCGGAGCAATAGATGTGGGGTGCACCAGGTGCTGCCATTTGTGAGATGACAATACTTCCCAGGTTTTCAGTATTGGCATTTACCATCATTCCTGCCACAGAAAGAGGAGCAGACACACCACCTATTGACATGGACATGGAAGCAACCGGTATCCCGGCTTTTGCAAGTTCTACCTGCGCTTCAATGGAGCCTTGCTCATAGGTTAGTGGTGCGATCGGGCAGGCTATTACTGAAAATAGGGGGCGTTTTCTCAATTCTTCTTTTCCTCCTGCTATAAGAGCCGCCAGCTCAATCTGCACTTTTGCATCTTCAGCACTCTGTGCTGTAACACCCTGCACATGTTTGGTGGTATTTTGCATGGTCAACCACAATTCATGCGGACCATGGGCATGAGGTGTAACATCTCTTGCGGTTAAGGCCGTCCATAGAAAATCCACTGTATCAACTGCATCTCCAAGTCTTGTAAACTCCACGATATCCTTACTGGTAGAATTCCGATATTCTCCGGTGTTATAATCAGTAACAAAAACAGCAAGTCCGCTGGTAGTCACCCATGGATATGTTTCTGTAGGAACTCTCAGATCACGTCCAGGATCGCGTGCGCATAGTGTAAATTCCTTTTGAACGCTCTCAAGAGCCTGCTTAACCATCTTTTCAGGAATTTTGGCAACCATTGCATTGTAATCCACACTCGCGCCGTTCTTCTCAAGTATTTCAAGAACTGGCTTGCTGTGAACTTTTATACCAATTTCCCGCAGGCTTTTGATACTTTGAGCATGAATCAGATCCATCTCTTGATGATTTAAGAAAACTGTCTTTGCCTTGGCCATTTTAGTAGTTCCTTTTAATTTAAATGAAATGTACTCATATTTAAATAGTGTTTTTATCTTATTGTAGATGCGATCCAGTGCCTGATGGAATACCACCTCATTTGATTGTGGTATTGCTTTTATTTTTCATCAATTCAGGATATTGTCCTTTGATGATGGCCAGTTCTTCGGCATTTAACTCACTAATATCGATTGGTGTATCCTTTGGTCTGGTTCCTTTCTGGTTGAGCCTGTTCATCAAACTCCAGTTGCGGCTGTGCTGACCCGGCTCAGGATCTGCAGGCTCACTTGCTTCCAGATCGTACCGGGTAAAATCGATCACCTTTTCCGGGGTGTTTTGCTTCCAGTTTCTCAGCATGGCCAGTCGGAAATTCTTGTTCATGAACCACCGGATCTCCAGTTCGGGATCTGATCCACAGATGCCCGATCCCCGCTGGACAAACCGGTAGTTGATGCTGTCGTTGTTCTTAAAATGCTCCCGCCAGAGCAATCCGAATTCCCCCTGGGTGATACACTTTGCATCCGGCCACCGCTTGCGCATTTCGGTGAACCAGATTTCCAGGCCATCCAGTCCGTTGCGCCCCTTATATCCATAAATTTTGCGTGCTTCCACCAGGGACATCTCCCAGCAGCATGTTACCCATGCAAAATCATTGAGTTCGAATCCCATGTCGAAATGGGCAGCCGTAGTGGCAATCATCTCTCTGGTTCCTCGCTCGGTTCCCAGGCGTATCACTGTTTCGATGGGTCCCACCCCCTGCCTGCTTCCGCACCAGTCATCATTGAATTGTCTTCCTCCCGGATGCATCGCATTGATAAAATCAACGGTCCAGCCATCCAGATTAACGATATCGATGATGTCGTCCTTATCCTGAGCAGGTTTGCAGAAATGCTCCAGGGAGGGATAATAGGGATAGGAAATGGATCCCTCCCCATCCCCGTTGTCCACTGCATACTGACTCCAGATATTGCCCTGGCAAACGTGAATTCCTTCCTCTTCGGCCAGGTATCTCAGATTTTCAGCTGATAAAAAACCTGCGATGACACTTTTGGGACGGTATCCGTCTCCGACCATCTCAGAAACCAATTGCAGTCCATCATGCAGGTCCCGGTTAACCTGTTCCCGCGTATTATACATGTTGGCGAAATATCCTCCCGGAATGAAAGTGATTTCATCACCATACTTTTTATGATAGGAAACAACCAGCTTTCTTAACTCCTGATAATTAGGGCGTTGATCGTTTAAAGCCAGCCAGCTAAAGGCCCAGGTCATTCGCGCTCCAGGCCAGCCTCTTTCCACTGCTTCCCGGAAAACACGGGCTTCTGCGGGTGAATGAATTTCTGATTCATCTTCTCCATGTGCTTCACTGCGGGATGTTTCAATCTGGTTCACTCGCACCACCGTGTTAAAGGTAAAGAAACGGTTCCCCATCAGTTGAAGCCCTGCTTCGGCTACGGGACTTTTATCAGTTCTGATTTCCTTCTGTCTTCCGCTGTTGTTTCCACATGAACTAATTAAGATCATCAATAATGCAAGCAGAAAAATTCGATTTCTCTTCATCGATACCAATGTGATTAGTTGCTAAAAGCAATAGCCCTTAGCATGCTATGTCCCCTATCGTATTGGTGAAAAAACAATGCTGGGTAATATAAAGCAATCGGACTGGGGGTAAATATCGCCTGGAAGATATATCTTAGAATACATATATTCTTTTTCCATGAGCAATAGCCCTACACAACAACACCAAAAACGGGTCCTGAGCAGTGGTTTCACACTGGCGGTTACCATCGGAGGCATCATTGGCCTGGGCATTCTGCGTACACCCGGAGAGGTAGCTCTGGTTGCTCCTAATCCCTGGTTGTTTGTATCCCTGTGGTTGCTGGGCGGCCTGTTTGCACTATTGTGCACGGTGGTGGCAGCTGAACTTGTGGGTATGACACCCCGATCGGGAGGAAGCTATTCCCTGGTAAGAAGGGCCTACGGACCATTCCCCGGTTTTGTTATTGGCTGGGTGGACTGGTTAAGCTTTGTGGCCGACATAGCCCTGAAGGCAGTGGTGGTCACCGAATTTGCCACCTTGCTTTTTCCTGCGGTGGGTCAATGGCAAATACCCCTGGCCATTATGGTCTCAACGGTGTTCGCAGCCCTGCAATTGCGAAGCATTGCCATGAGTGCTAAAATCCAGCAATTTGCTGCTGCCATCATGGCACTGATCGTTGTGGGATTTACACTTACTCTGGTATTCGGCGGATCTGCAGTGAGCAGTGATCCAGCTCTGGCTCATCCTGCATCCAGGGGACCAGGTGGCTGGAGCATTGTGATCGCAGCAATGATATATGCATACGATGGATGGCTGTATGCAGCCTATTTCTCTGGTGAAATCAAGGGTGATGGCAAGGCATTGATTCGTGCAGCTATTAAAGGGGTCATTGTTGTCATAGTACTTTATGTGTTTCTGGCTGCTGCATTGGCCTGGAAAGTTCCCCTGGAAGAACTGGCCGGAAATGAATTAGCCCTGGCAAAGGCCCTGGAAATGGTGGTTTCCCCACTGGCTTCAACCATTGTGCTGATTGCGGCTACTATAATGACTCTGGCCCACCAGAATATACTGTATATGAGTACGCCCAGGATCCTCCAGGCCATGGCTGTGGATGGACTTGCTGTGAAACGCGCCGGGGAAGTCTCCAGGGGAGGCAACCCGGTCTTTGCCGTACTTATTTCCTGGGGCCTTTCGGTGGGTCTGATCCTCATAGGTGGATTTGCATTTTTGCTCCACCTTACCGTGTTTTTTCACCTCATAGTATATGTAATGCTTATCGCAGGGGTCTTTATCCTGCGCAAACGCCAACCGGACACGGATCGCCCCTACAGGGCCTGGGGTCACCCCTGGAGCACGCTGATCTGTTTGCTTGGCTGGATATTTTTCACTCTTTTCCAGACTGTGGCAGAGATCGAAATCGCCCTCTATGCTGCAATTATGTTAGCCATATCCTGGCCTGTATACCGTCTTATTGTTAGAAATAAATGAGAAAATTATGAGTAAAATAGTAGTCCTGGGCTGTGGGATCGTTGGAAAATACATGGCCATCGATCTGTGTCAGAATAGCAACTATAAGGTCATAGCAGTAGATGTTAACCGGGAGGTCCTGGAAGAGCTGGCCCGTGAACATCCCATCCAGATAAGGGTGGAGGACCTCTCCACGGAAGAGGGAGTCTTGCGCGCCATTGAAGACGCGGACATTGTCATCGGTTCAGTGCCTTACACTGTTGGAAACACAATGCTCGAAAGGACTATACGGGCAGGCAAAAACATCGTGGACATCTCTTATTTCATGGAGGATCCCTTCGACCTGGACGAGCTGGCCAAGGCAAAGGGAGTCACCGCTGTTGTGGATTGCGGTGTTGCCCCGGGTATGGCCAATATCATTCTCAGCTTTCATATGCAGAAGATGAAGGTAAGCCGTTACGAGTGCTACGTCGGCGGCGTTCCAAAGGATAGAAATGCACCCCTCGGGTACAAGTCGCCCTTTCCAGTCTTCGAGGTTCTGGAGGAGTACGCCGAAACCGGACGTTTGGTAGAAGATGGCAAAGTGCATGTCAGGCCGATGATTGGCGAAACCATGACGATCGATCTCGATAAGGTTGGTACCATGGCCTGCCTGATTTCCGACGGACTCAGAACCTTGATCCGCACCACCGACATCCCTGATATGTTTGAGATGACCCTGCGCTATCCCAAACACGTAGACCAGATGCGCGTCTTCAAGGATGCCGGATTCTTTGACGAAACTCCCATCCAGGTGGGGGGTGTTTCGGTGCGACCCATAGATGTGACCGCATCGCTGCTCACACCCTTCTGGAAATACGAACCAGGCGAGGCCGATCTCACTGTTATGAGGCTGATCATCTCGGGCGTAGAGGACGGGAAACCGGCCACCTATACCTACGACATGTATGATGAATATGATCCTGAAACCGGGGCCCTCTCCATGGCCAGGACCACCGGCTACACCTGTACAGCAGTTGCCCGGATGGTACTTGAAGGTACTTATTCACAAAAGGGAATCAGTCCACCCGAGTTCCTGGGCCTTGTACCCGGGTGCTGGGAAAGCGTCGAGCAATACCTGGAGGACCGGGGAGTCACTTGCAAGATGAAACGGACCTGAGCCCCCGATTAAGCAGGCAAGCATGAAAGCAATCTTCAAAGTATTATCAGATGAAGAATGTCATCGGGTTCATGAGGAATCTTTGAGGATTCTTAAAAACACTGGTGTAAGGGTGGAAACACCATTAGGTCGGAATATTTTAAGATCCGCTGGCGCCAATGTGGATGACACAAGAAAACTGGTGAAATTTCCCAAAGCCCTTGTTGAATCTTCCCTGGAGTCAATAACAAGAGATTTCACATTAAGCGCACGCAGGCCTGGTGCAGATCTGGTTTTCAGGGATGGAAGACTGCATGGAGGTGAAAGTATTCTTCTTCCCGATGGAGTAGCCACAACAGTTTTGGATACTAAAACCGGGGAGAGAAGGAAGGGCACCTATGAGGATTGGATAGCAGCCACTCGATTGTCGGACGCTCTTGACGAAATAGGCATGTACTGGAGAATAGTGGAAATATTTGATAGAACCCAGGACATGGACGATTATGTGGATTACGTCTGTAGCATGTTCAGAAATTTCTCAAAACATGTGAATGACGGGCCTTCCACCCCGAGTAGAATTCCATGGTTCCTGGAGGTAATCCAAACGATCTTCGGAACCAGAGAGGAGATCCGGTCCAGGCACCCGGTTTCGCAGGTGATCTGTCCCCAATCACCCCTGTTGATCGACAGGGATTACACCGAAACCTACCTCGCGCTTAAAGGCTGGAACATTCCTGTACACATCATGCCCATGCCAATGATGGGGGCCACTGCTCCGGGAACAATGATTTCCACAGTAGTACAGGGAAATTGCGAAGTACTTGCAATGATTTGTTTATTGGAGGCCAATGAACCCGGGGTACCCATCATATATGCACCCGTATTGGCTACCATAAATCCAAAGACAGGCTTGCTTTCAGACGGAAGCATGGATTACTCAATAATGAGCGCGGCGGCAACCCAAATGGCCAGGTACTATGGCTTGCCTGCTGAATCGGCACCTGGGGGAACTGATTCTCAGGAGCTCGACATTCAAAATGGGTATGAGAAAGCTGCCATGAAATTAGCTTCTCATCTTGCATGGCCCGACATTGTAGTTGGACCCGGCATGCTGGATGGCTCAATGGTTTCGAGTCTTGAACAGATGTATGTTGATGTGGAAATATTTCGGCTTGCCAGGAAGGCTCAAGGCGGAATGGATACCAGCCACGGGAAATGGTTGATGGATATCATCGAAGAAGTGGGCCCCGGAGGAAATTATTTGGGTGAACCAACTACACTGATGTCGATTCAAGACGGAGAATGGTATTTGCCGGATATTGGTTCCCACACCAGTTTTGAGGACTGGGTATCCGGAGGTAAAAAAGATGTACTCGGTCAGATCAGGGAGAAGGTGGATCAGATCCTGGAAGCATATGAGCCCCTTCCCCTGGGAGAAGATGTTGAAAAAGAACTGGCTAAAATTTGTAAAAGGGCCAGTGGACAATCCTAGTTATTGCTTAAGCTTCATCCGCACGGCCCCGATTCCAGCCTCCCAAAGCTGCTTATTATAAGCGGGTATATCCGTCTCAATAATCTCATCAGCTGTGGCAGACAAAACCTCCCATTGCACGGAAAGTTCCGCCAGTCTTACCCTGGATGGCTCGGTGATCCTTGGAATTCCACTTTCTGTCTGGTTGATCAGGAAGAGATACTCGGAAGTAAATTTGTTCGGGTAGTTACCAGTATCGTCGTAGGATTTCGACTTTCTCTGAACCATAAGTTCATCCCAATTCTTCATTTTAGCAACCAGCCCCTTGCC
>QMPQ01000056.1 GCA_003648635.1 Bacteroidota bacterium
ATCTATTTATCCATTTTACCCGAGATGCTACAGCTGATTGGGGGACTGGTGACCATTGTTGGTGTAATTGTAATGACCTGGGGGAAAATGAAGTTCAAAAAAAAGGCAGGACCCTGAGCGGATTCTGCCTCAAAACTAAGCTAACTAAACACTAAGCACTACTTTACTTCAATCTGCCTTGGAGCTTTCTGAATCTCTTCCTCTTTCTTGGGAAGGCTCAGAGTCAGAATACCAGTATCAATTGTGGCATTGATTTGCTCCTGATCAATGGTCTCAGGAAGCTCAAAGCTCCGCTTAAATGATTGATAATTAAATTCCCTGCGCAGATAATTCTGCTTCTGTTCATCTTTGATCTCATTTTGCTCTGATGAAAGAGTCAGTACATCATTTTCAATCTCCAGATTAAATTTGTCTTTGGCGATTCCGGGAACAGCCAGCTCAATGGTGTAGCCCTTGTCATCCTCAGATATATTCACTGCCGGACGGCTTTCGCCAGAACCAGTATTTTTAAGTTGATTGAAAAACTTGTCGTTGAAAAAATCATCCCAATAAGCGGGAACATAAGATCTGTTGATTCTTGCTAACATTTTTCTTCCTCCTATTTTAGTTCATGTTTATATTTAAAATCATTGATCATCACAGGTCAATTCCTGTACCAATCCCACAAACAGGATAAAATACTGACATTCTGTCATTTACGTGCTTATTTAGGGTGTCATTTTGTCATTATTGCCTCTGAGCGGCTGACAAAATGATAAGGGAGAATCAGGATAAACCTTTGCGAAGTTTCTCTATCTCTTTTTGAAGTTCTGCTTCTTTGGCTAATGAACTTTCAAGAGCTTTCTCGAGTTGCACCATATTTTCCTTGAACACCTTTTCCTGTGAGGCAAGCGCCTCAGCCTGTTTTTTGGTCTGCTCAAACAGTCTCCTGTTTTGCAGGTTGGCTTTGACCTTGGCCAGCGTAGTGGCAAGTGCATCTGCCAGCTGTCTGATAAAATCGATCTGGTGGCCTGGCATCTCTCCCAGGGAAGCCAGCTCCAATATTCCCAGAACCTGTTGGTCCAGTATGACTGGAACAAGGAGAATGGATGAAGGGGCATCCTCACCGAGACCGGAACGAATTTTCATATAGTCTGGAGGCAGATCACTTACATAGATTAACTCCTTCTCAACGGCAGCCCGTCCTACAAGTCCCTCTCCGAATCTGAATGAACGATCGATTTGCTTTTCCCGGTCATAAGCGTAGCTACCCGAAACTTCCAGGTAAAGATCTCCTTCGCCCTCGTCCCTGGTAATAAAAAGCGCCCCCACATCAGCTTCCGTATAACTCACCAATTCCTTCATCAGCAATGTGGAAAGGTCTTTAAGATTATCTTCTGAATCTCTGAAGAGAGATGAGAATTTGGCAAGTCCCTGTGCAGACCAGGTATGACTCTCCTCCTCGCGTCGTCGAACTTCCGATTCCTTTATGGATTCCATCAGGCTGATTTTCAGCCTGTCCAGCGCATCCCCCAGTTCATCCTCAGTGCTCAATTTCTCATAGTTTTCGGTGAAATTCCCCCTGGCCATTGATCTTGAAAATGCTGCTATATCCTTAAGATTGGAAACATGTTGCTCCAGGCTCCTCTCCAGTTCGCCAATCTCATCCCTTGCCTTTGAAGCAATGAAGCTTGGAAAGCTTCCCCGGGTAAGATGAGTCACCAGTCGACTGATCCGACGAAGCGGTTTCTTCAGCCAATAAAGATGAACGATACCGAATAAAAGCGATCCCACCATGCCTGCAAGTGATAAACTCACAACCCCCGAATGCCCCTTTCGAAACACTCCCAGAAAAATCAGAAAAAAAATAAGTGTAAGTACCAGATATGGCAACAGAATCTTAAATGTGAAAGAAAGCCTCACCTTCATCTTCAAACAGTTCAATGTCCCTTTATCATCTAAATATACAAAAAGATTAAGCCCCTCGTACAGCAGCGGCCAATCGCTCTGCTCCCTCCATCAGGATCTTTCTGGGAGTGGCCAGATTCAAACGCTGGTGTTGGGATCCGCCCGGTCCAAACATGGGACCATCGCTCAAACCGAGTCCGGCATGATGTATAATAAAGTCATTGAGTCCCTTATCGTCAAGCTCTAAAAAGGAAAAATCGAGCCAGGCAAGGTAGGTTGCCTCCAGGGGTGAGATAAGCAGCTCCGGTAAGTCCTCATTTAAAACGGAGCATAAAGCCTGAAAATTTTTTTCCAGGTATTCCAGCAATTGGTCGAGCCATACATCCCCTTGTGTATAAGCAGCTTCAAGAGCTACCTGTCCCAGAATATTATCCCCGCCCACATGTACCGCATCGAGGATCTTTTCGTAGCGCTGCATAAGGGCCGGATTGGTGGCAATCATGACCGAGGTATAGAGTCCGGCCAGGTTAAAGGTTTTGCTGGGAGCCATGCAGGTGAGGGTCAGGTCGGCTACATCTTTGCCCAGTGATGCAAAAGGAATATGACGGTTTCCGCTCAGGAGCAGGTCGGAGTGGATCTCATCACTGATCACCATAACACCATACTTTACACATAATTCTGCAAGTTTCTGAAGCTCTTCAAGCGTCCAGGCTCTCCCAACCGGGTTGTGAGGATTACAGAGAAAAAACAGCTTTGCTCCCGCTTTGAATTGATCCTCCAGGTGAGCCAGATCCATTTCGTAGCTCTTATCCCGCTTCACCAGCTGATTATGGACCAACTCTCGTCCATGATTTGAAATTGCCGAAAAGAAAGGGAAATAGACAGGCGGCTGAACCACTACCTTGTCTCCCGGATTGGTAAACTCTAACACACACATGTTGAGTGCGGGTACAATTCCCGGACTAAAGCCAATGGCTTTTGTCTCTATCTTCCATCCATGCCGTCTATTCAACCAGGAAGCTACACTTCCGGAAAAACGGTCCGAGCGGAAGGTATAACCCAAAACCGGGTGATTGAGACGCTCCCTGATGGCATCAAGAATAAAATCAGCCACCGGAAAATCCATGTCAGCCACCCACATGGGAAGCACATCTTCTTTCCCAAAGAGCTTCCCTCTCAGGTCGTATTTCACACTGTTCGTATCTCTCCGGTCTACTACCGTATCAAAATCGTATTTCATTTAAGTCTGATTCAAAAAGGCCTCCTTGCCAGGAAAATGCATTTCGTTAACTGCCTTATCACGTGGAAAAACAAAATAGTTTGCCTGACTCTCAGCACAGAGCATATCCCCACCATCATACAGGCGGGCCTCAATTTCGGCGATTCTCTTTTGCTGGCGAACCAGTGTTGCGCGAACCGTAATGATCCCTTTGGAGATCAACACAGGCTTCCGAAATCGCGTATTCAGCTGGTAGGTTACACCGGCTGTATCGAGCATTACAAAGACGACCCAGCTGGCAATTTCATCCATCATGGTTGCCTGAACTCCTCCGTGAAGAATGTCGTGAAATCCCTGGAAATGGTCGTTGGGATCCCATTTGCAAACAAGTTCATCACCTTCTTTAAAAAACTCCATTTGCAGACCGGATGGGTTATTTGGACTGCAGCCAAAACAGCTGTATCCGGGAAAACTTGCATAGGGATTCTTGAGTTTAGTCATGGCATTGCAGATTTAATACGCAAAAATACCTAAATCATTTTAACTTTGGGTAGCGATGGTACGCCCTAAAAAACATCTTGGTCAACATTTCCTGACCGACCCCTCCATTGCAGGAAGAATCGTGGATGCCCTGCAAGTTCCTTCCGGAGACACAGTTCTTGAGATTGGTCCGGGTACCGGCGTATTGACAGAACTCTTGCTTAAAAAGGATATCCGCCTGCTGCCTGTGGAAATCGATCACGAATCGGTGGCCCATTTGAAACAGAAATGGCCCATACTGGAGGACCGGATTCTTGAGTTGGATTTTTTGAAAATGAACTTAGGGGAATACATCCCCGGTTCATTTCATATCATTGGTAACTTTCCCTACAACATTTCCAGTCAGATCTTCTTCAGGGTCCTTGAATACCGGCAACAGGTTCCAACAGTGGTTTGTATGCTTCAAAAGGAGGTAGCCATGCGGATTGCATCTCCACCTGGCTCCAGGGCGTATGGCATACTCAGTGTCCTCCTGCAGGCTTATTACAATATAGAGATGCTATTTACGGTCAAACCAGGCTCATTTTTCCCTCCCCCCAGGGTCACCTCTGGAGTCATCAGGCTTAGCAGAAATCAAACACTTACGCTGCCTTGCGATGAAAAACTCTTTGTCAGGGTGGTGAAAACCACCTTTAATCAGCGGCGGAAAATGATCAGAAACTCAATCAAATCTATTTTGCTAAATTTGGACAGCGATTTTGAATTGCTTTCAAAAAGACCGGAACAACTTGGAGTTTCTGAGTTTATTGAACTGACAAATTGGGTTGAATCACAACAAACGGCAGAGTTATGAGCACCGAACTGACCCGTGAGTATATCAACGACCTGAAGTCCGTAATCGAAAAGAAGGACAACAGTGCTGCACTTGATAAGCTGAACCAGCTTCACCCGGCTGATATTGCTGAGATCTACGAAAACCTCTCGCTGGAAGAGGCCACCTATCTCTACCTGCTCCTCGATCCCGAAAAAGCCTCGGATGTTCTGGTGGAACTGGAAGAGGACGAGCGCGAATCATTTCTGAAAGCACTCCCCTCCGATGTGATTGCCAGTCAGTTTATCGACCATATGGAGTCGGACGATGCTGCCGATGTAATTGGTGACCTGGCAGAAGATAAGAAGCAGGAGGTACTGCTTCATATCGACGATGTGGAGCAGGCCGGGGATATTGTTGATCTTCTAAGCTACGATGAGGATTCAGCAGGTGGATTGATGGCCAAGGAGTTAATCCGGGTAAACGAAAACTGGGGTGTGGCCACCTGTATCAGGGAGATGCGTAAGCAGGCCGAAGACCTGGATGAGATCTACTATATTTATGTTGTCAGTGACGAAAATGTATTGCTGGGGATCCTCTCCCTGAAAGCCCTTCTGTTGGCCAGCGCCTCCACCAGGATTAAGGATATTTATGATGCAGAGGTTCGGAGTGTTCAGACAGACGCCGACTCTGAAGAGGTCGCCCAGATCATGGAAAAATACGACCTTATTGTCTTGCCGGTCACCGACTCTATTGGAAGACTTATGGGCCGGATCACCATCGACGATGTGGTGGATGTGATCAGGGATGAAGCGGAAAGGGATTACCAGCTGGCTTCCGGTATCACTGCCGATGTCGAAACCACCGACTCACCTGCACGACTCTCCCGCGCCAGGCTTCCCTGGCTTATCATCGGACTCCTGGGAGGTATTGTTGTGGCGGCCGTGATTGGAAGATTTGAGGAAGATATTAAGATCAACCCCGAAATGGCCTTTTTCATTCCCTTGATTGCGGCCATGGCAGGGAATGTGGGGATCCAGTCATCGGCCATCATTGTTCAGGGTATTGCCAGCAATAGCCTGGGACTGGAAAGCACCTACCGGAAATTGGGAAAAGAAACGATTGTTGCCCTGATGAATGGTCTCATTCTCTCGGGACTCCTTTTCCTCTATAATTACTTCTTCACTCACAATCTGGCGCTTACCTTCACCGTAAGTACCTCCCTCTTCGTGGTGATTGTTTTTGCGGCGCTGTTCGGAACCCTGATCCCGCTGTTGCTGAACCGGATGAAAATTGATCCCGCCCTGGCTACTGGTCCTTTTATCACCACCATGAACGATATTATGGGGCTGTTTATCTATTTCCTGATGGGAAGGATTCTCTATGCCATATTTATCTGATCGGAAAATCAAAAAGAGCTATTGATCGCCACTACCGGATTCATTTTGGCTCCCTGCCATGCAGGGAAAATGCCGCTGATCAGTCCGATCAGGCTGGATATTCCGATGCCCATCACAATATTATCCATGGTTAGGGTAACTGTAAAATCCCCCGACATGCTAATGATGGAGGCCCCGATAAATACAACCAGCAATCCGACGATTCCTCCTGCCACTGATAACATGATCGATTCAAACAGAAACTGAAGAAGAATAAAATACTTCTTGGCTCCCAGAGCCTTCTGGATCCCAATGATATGAGTCCGCTCCTTTACCGAAACAAACATGATATTGGCTATGCCGAAGCCCCCCACAATTATGGAGAAAATTCCAATAAAGGCTCCGGCGATCTTCAGCACTGCAAAAAGCTGGTCCAACTGGTTGTTGATAATGCTGGTCTGGTTCAGTGCAAAGTTATCATCTTCGGAAGGCTTGAGGCGCCGGTAGGAACGGAGCATCTGCGTTATCTCAAAGGTAAGTTCCTCGACACTCACATTTTTCTTGGCCTGAACCCATATCTGCGGACTGGCCATATCTCTCTTGATATCTATAAATCCTCTGTAAAATTCCATGGGGACAATGGCCCCTTCATCCAAGTTGAGGAATTCAATCATACTCTGCCCCTCTTTCTCAAGCACTCCGATCACCTGCACCTTCCTGCCCATGAGCTCTATATATTTCCCCACAGGATTCGCTCCTTCATAAAGATCATTTGCAATCTTGCTGCCAATTACCACCACATTCCGGCCCGCATTGGCCTCAATAGGAGAGAAATACCTCCCCTTCTCCACTTCAAAGGAGCGAATATCCTGAAATCCTTCGGTCACCCCGAAAATTGTTGCCCCTTCCACATTGTTGTTCTTGTATTCGATCCTGCGACCTACCGCAGAAAGGAAACAGACATTCCTGGCATAGCGGCTCTTCTCTTTTATAAACTCATACTCGTCAAGGGAGGCCAGGGGTCTGTTCATAAATTTCCACCAGGCAAATTCTCCATTCTCATCAGGGGCCCAGGGCCACTTCTCGATATAAATCACATCGCTTCCCAGGCTGTTAACACTCTCCCTGATATTGGTTTCCAGGGAGTCCACGATGGTAAAAACTGCAATGATGGCAAAGATGCCAATGGTGATCCCCAACAAGGATAACATGGCCCTGAGGCGATTTACGATAACCGACTGTATGGCCATGAGCAGACTCTCCCAAACTAACCTTATGATAACCATTTATAAATTGTTGCGTTTTGACTTCTTTATGTCACAGGAAACTGTTTCTTTTGCAAAGAAAGTTAAAAGTAGGAAGAACTATCCATAAAAACCAATGGCCACCAATAAAGCGATCAGCAGTGCTTTAATATCTGTCTTCTCAAAGGAGGGATTGGATCTTATTGTGAAAAAGCTTCATGAGCTGGGTATTGCCCTATACTCCACAGGTGGAACACAGCGCTTTATTGAGGGACTCGAAATCCCTGTTACTCCGGTAGAGGATCTGACTTCTTATCCCTCCATTCTGGGAGGCCGGGTAAAAACACTTCATCCCAAAGTTTTCGGGGGTATCCTGGCCAGAAGAGAAGAAGCGGGCGACCTGGAACAACTGGATGAATACCAGATTCCGAAAATCGACCTGGTGATAGTGGACCTATATCCTTTTGAAGACACGGTGCGGTCTGACGCATCAGAACAGGAAATTATTGAGAAAATTGATATCGGTGGGATCTCCCTGATCAGGGCTGCTGCCAAGAACTTTAAAGATGTACTGGTGGTGGGATCACGTGAACAGTATGACCCGCTCCTGGCACTTCTTGAATCGGGGAAGGGGCTCAGCAGTCTGGAAGATCGTAAAGCATTTGCCTCACAGGCCTTTAATGTCTCTTCACACTACGATTCAGAAATATTTAAATTTTTTGATGGAGATGGCATGAGCGCACTGAAAATCAGTGAAAAGTCGTTTCGCAAGCTACGTTATGGAGAGAACCCACACCAGCAGGGTCACTTTTACGGAGAGCTGGATGCCATGTTCGAACAACTTCACGGCAAAGAAATCTCTTACAATAACCTGCTGGATATTGATGCTGCAGTCGGTCTTATTGCTGAATTTGAAGCATGCACTTTTGCCATCATGAAACACAACAATGCCTGTGGACTGGCCACACGGGAGAAGCTTGTGGATGCATGGAAAGATGCTTTGGCCGGAGACCCGGTTTCAGCTTTCGGGGGCGTCCTGATCACCAACAGGGAGATTGATCTGGAGACAGCGGAAGAGATGAACAAGATCTTTTTCGAGGTAATAATTGCACCTTCCTTCAACGAAGATGCCCTGAAAGTGCTTCAACAGAAAAAGAACAGGATTATTCTGATTCAGAAGAGTGGTGATACAGAGGATGTTACCATTCGTACAGCACTTAATGGTGTGCTGGTTCAGGACCGCGATCTCTCCACCGAGATGGAAGCCCAAATGAAAGTGGCCACCAAGACTGCAGCCACCCCGGAACAGCTGGCCGACCTGGTGTTTGCCAACAAAATAGTGAAGCATACCAAATCCAATGCCATTGTGCTTGCAAAAAACCAGCAACTGGTAGCTTCAGGTGTAGGACAAACTTCAAGGGTGGATGCACTGAAACAGAGTATTGAGAAAGCCAAGCATTTCGAATTTGATCTTGAGGGAGCCGTTATGGCATCAGATGCCTTCTTCCCTTTCGCAGATAGTGTAGAAATTGCAAAAAAAGCAGGAGTCAGGGCTGTGGTGCAACCCGGAGGTTCTATACGCGACCAGGATTCCATAGATTTCTGTGATGCGAATGGTATGGCCATGGTTTTCACCGGAATCAGACATTTTAAACATTAATCAATAAGAAAGAAATTTTATGGGATTGTTTTCATTCCAGCAGGAACTTGCCATTGACCTTGGGACTGCCAATACGATTATCATTCACAATGAAAAGGTAGTAGTAAATGAACCTTCCATTGTAGCTATTGATCAACATACGGGGAAATTGATTGCCATTGGTGAGAAAGCCAGGCAGATGCATGGCAAAACCCATCAGGATATCAAAACAATACGTCCCCTGCGCGATGGTGTAATTGCCGATTTCCAGGCGGCAGAGATGATGATCAGAGGGATGATCAAAATGATCAATACCAAACGAAAGCTCTTCACCCCTTCACTTAAGATGGTAGTATGTATTCCTTCCGGGAGTACGGAGGTGGAGCGTAGAGCGGTACGCGACTCCGTTGAACATGCCGGAGGGCGGGATGTCTATATGATCTTTGAGCCCATGGCGGCAGCCATTGGTATTGGACTGGACGTGGAGGCTCCGGAAGGGTGCATGGTTGTGGATATCGGAGGTGGAACCACAGAAATTGCTGTTATTGCACTGGGAGGCATTGTATGCAACCAGTCAATTAGGGTGGCCGGTGACGGATTTACCAGCGATATTCAGACCTATATGAGGCACCAGCATAATATCAAGATCGGGGAACGGACCGCAGAAGATATCAAAATTAATGTGGGATCTGCCCTTCCCGAGCTGGAGGATGCACCGCAGGATTTCGTAGTCAGGGGCCCCAACCTGATGACAGCACTACCCATCGAGATACCAATCTCCTACCAGGAAATTGGTCACTGTCTTGATAAATCAATCTCTAAAGTCGAAACCGCCATACTATCAGTTCTGGAGCAGACGCCCCCGGAACTCTATGCCGACGTTGTTACCAAGGGAATCTATCTTGCAGGTGGTGGGGCATTACTCAGGGGACTGGACAGAAGACTTTCAGAGAAGATATCCATCCCCTTCCATATAGCCGAGGACCCATTACAGGCTGTGGCACGCGGAACTGGAATCGCCCTAAGGAATGTGGATAAGTACCCTTTCCTTATGAGATAGGAACGGGCTTGCAATTAGAATATGAGGACACTGCTCAGGTTTTTTCAGAATAACTACAACCTGCTGTTGTTTCTGTTACTGGAGATAATTGCCTTCACCCTTATTATTCAGGGCAACTCTTACCAACGATCCAAACTAGTCGGGCTGAACCGGCAGGTCACGGGATACATATACAGTAAAGCGGATGGGGCCAGGGAGTATTTCTCTCTGAAAGAAGCAAATGAGCTGCTGCTTGAAGAAAACACAAAGCTAAGGAACAGGCTCGATCTAATAAGTTCAAGCCTGGATAGCGCTAGCGTCATAAGTGAAGTGAAGGGCGAACATCGTTACTATTTCGTTCAATCCAGGATCGTACACAACAACACCTATAGGCAGTATAACTTTCTGACGCTCAATAAAGGCAAGAAACAGGGTGTATTCCGGGATATGGGGGTGGTTAGCGAACAGGGCCTGGTGGGAATTGTCCTGGAGAGTTCTGCCAATTTTTCCACGGTTATCCCGATAATAAACAGGGAATTCAGGTTAAGTGCAAAGATCAAATCCAACAATTATGCAGGAATCCTCCAGTGGGATGGGAGCTCACCACGCTTTGCTGTACTGTCTGAAATACCCTTTCATGTGGACCTGACAGAGGGAGATACCATCCTGACCAGCGGATTTTCATCCATCTTCCCGGAAGGGATCGAGGTAGGAAGGATTGAATCCTTTTCCCTGGAAAAGGGGAATTTTTATGATATCAAGGTGGAGTTGTTTACCGATTTTCAGGGTCTATTTCATGTTAATGTGATCCGAAATTACCGGCAGGAAGAGCAGCTAAACCTGGAAATTCAATACAGATAATGTATATCATAGCCAGAAATATATTTCGTTTTGTTGTGGTAATCCTGTTCCAGGTGCTGGTAATGGACAACGTGATGATCAATGGATATATGATTCCTTACATATATATCCTCTTCATCCTTTTAATGCCCTTTGAAACTCCCAGGTGGATCCAGTTACTCTCGGGTTTTGCACTTGGCCTGGCCATGGACCTTTTTACAGGGACTCCCGGGATGCACACTGCCGCCACTGTACTTGCTGCTTTCGTTCGACCCTATCTGCTTGACTTGCTGGCTTCACGCGACGGATATGAATCTGAGACATTCCCCCGGATCCACTACTATGGTTTCCTCTGGTTTCTGAAGTACACCCTGCTTATTGTAGTGATCCACCACCTGGCCCTCTTCTACCTGGAGGTATTCCAGTTGAAACTTTTTTTCAGTACCTTGCTCCGGGTAATTCTGAGCTCAATCCTTTCCACCTCAACCATTGTGCTCAGTCAGTATTTTGTATTCCGAAAATAAATGAATCAGTACACGGACAGAAGGTATGTTTTTGCTGTGGCAATCATCCTCGTGGGATTGGTTTTCATGATTCGTCTTTTCCAGATCCAGGTGATCGATAAATCCTATGAGCAGTATGCCCTGAGTAATGCCCAGAGTGTAAGGGTTATTTACCCGGCCAGGGGCTTAATCTATGATCGCCGCGGTGAAATAATGGTATACAACAAGGCTGCTTATGATATCATGATTACCCCCCGTTTGCTCGAACCTTTTGATACTACAGAGCTTTGCGAAATACTGAAAATCACACGTGAGAGTGCCATCGAGAGATTGAATTCGGCCAAGGCCTACTCCAGGCGCGTCCCTTCAGTCTTCATGAAACAAGTCTCTTATGAAAATGCGGCCCTGTTTCAGGAAAAGATGTACCAATTCCAAGGGTTTTATGTTCAGACCCGTACCCTCAGGGAGTATACCGACTCTATTGCTTCACATGCACTTGGCTATGTGGGTGAGGTGGACCAGGCAATCCTCGACAGTGTTCCCTATTACCAGCTAGGTGATTACATTGGCGTATCCGGAGTAGAGAAGGCCTATGAGGAGCACCTGCGGGGACAAAAAGGGAAAACTGTTTTTCTGAAGGATGTTCATAACCAGACCATCGAGTCCTACCAGGGTGGCAGGCTGGATGAGACAGTAGAGGTGGGAAAAAACCTGACTACCACACTGGACATGGAACTTCAGGCCTATGGGGAAAAATTGATGTCTCCATATGTAGGTAGTGTGGTTGCCCTGGAGCCTTCCACCGGTGAGGTGCTCGCGCTTGTAAGCGCTCCCACCTATTCGCCCGATCTGCTTGTTGGCAGGAACCTGGGAGTTGAGTTCGGCAAGCTGGCTATAGATACTCTGAATCCCCTTTTTAACAGGGCCCTGATGGCTCAATACCCCCCGGGTTCCACCTTTAAGACCATCATGGCACTGATTGGTCTCCAGGAGAAGGTAATCTCCACAAGGACCGAGCACCATTGCTACTATGGATTTTACGTTGGAAATATTCACACCGGATGTCACCTTCATGAAACACCCCTGGATCTCATAGAAGCCATACAGAACTCCTGTAATACATATTTTATCAATGTACTCAAGAGCATTCTGCAGGATGTGAAATACACCTCTACAGCGGAAGCCTATGATAACTGGCGCAGACATCTCCGGTCCATGGGTTTTACAGAACCCCTGGGCATTGAAATGACCAATGAACTGAATGGAAACGTTCCACCTGCGAGCTATTTCAACCGGATATACGGAGAGAATCACTGGAACTACCTGACCATTCGTTCCCTGGCCATTGGTCAGGGTGAGCTGCTGGTTACTCCCATACAGATGGCCAACATGACTGCCACCATTGCCAACCGGGGATTCTATATCGCTCCCCACCTGGTCAAGGAGATTGAAGGAGAGGACGATATTGATGATAAGTACCGCGAAAAACACTTTACAACAGTTGATACATCCAATTATGGCCCCATTGTAGATGGAATGGACCTTGTAATTAACGGGGGCCCGGGCTCAACAGCCAGAAATGCCAGAATTGAAGGAATAACCGTTTGCGGTAAAACCGGTACAGCTGAGAATCCACATGGCAACGACCACTCAATCTTCATCGCATTTGCACCCAAAGAGGATCCGAAGATTGCCATTGCCGTATACGTAGAGAACCAGGGATTTGGTACCACCTATGCAGCTCCTATAGCCAGCCTCATGATTGAAAAATATCTTACCAGGGAGGTAAAAAGAACCTGGTATGAAAACTGGGTGATGCAACTCATCCAACCAGTGGCCCCTGTGGTGAAAAAGAATAATATATCGAACGATGGTACAGAGGAATAGCGTATTTGCAAACCTGGACTGGGTCTCTATTCTGCTCTGGATGGTGATGATCGGCTTTGGCTGGATGAATATATATTCGGCCAACATCATGGAAGCGGATAATGGCATCTTTGACTTTTCACAACGCTTCGGCAAACAGTTGATATGGATTGGAGCCTCTCTCTTGCTGGCTATGCTCATGCTTGTCTTAGACGCCAAATTCTACATCCATTTTTCCTACCTTCTCTACATCCTCCTGCTGGGGATTCTGCTGGGGGTTCTTGTGTTTGGAAGAGAGATTAATGGTGCAAAAAGCTGGTTCGTAGTTGGAGGATTCCAACTCCAGCCTTCCGAATTTGCCAAGGCTATTACTGCACTGGCCCTTGCCAATCTGCTTACCTCGCACTCTTACAACATCAAAAAGTTCTGGCATCTGGTTAAAGCCTTAAGCATTATTGCAGTTCCTCCCATGCTGATTCTGCTCCAGCCCGACCTGGGTTCTGTCCTGGTTTATTCGGCCTTTATCCTGGTCCTGTTCAGGGAGGGTTTTTCTGCCAATGTCATGCTGATGCTAGCAGCTCTGGGACTGTTGTTTGTCACCTCGCTCTTACTCGATAAGGCATTGATCCTGTTGTTCCTGATCATCATCACCCTTATCATTTATATGGTGGTGGCTAGATCAGTCAAAAAAGGACTGGTCAACGGGCTTATCATAGCCATGGTGTTCGGAGTCCTTTATGGGATTAACTATCTCCTGAAAACTGAATTTTCTCTTTTCCTAATAGGCCTTGCTGCCCTGGTCCCTGTTGCACTGGTCATCACAGTAAAAGGAATGCGCTTACGGGAATATGCTCAAATGAAAATCCTGGTAGGCTTGATTGTCTCCATTGTGTTTATTATTTCCATGGACCTTGCCATGAACAAGGTCCTGAAACCACATCAGCAACACAGGATCTACGTCACCCTGGGTATAGAGGATGATCCTCAGGGGGTGGGATACAATGTAAACCAATCCAAAATCGCCATTGGATCGGGAGGCTTTTCAGGCAAAGGATATTTGCAAGGCACCCAGACCAAACTCCATTTTGTCCCGGAGCAGAGCACTGATTTTATCTTTTGCACAGTAGGGGAAGAATGGGGCTTCCTGGGTACGTCTTTTGTCATCCTGCTTTACTTGGGTTTCCTTTTGCGAATGATTTTCCTGGCGGAAAGACAGAGATCCTCTTTCAGCAGGATTTTTGGTTATGGCTTCATCTCCGTAATGCTAATTCATTTCATAGTCAATATCGGGATGACCATTGGTTTGATGCCGGTTATCGGCATTCCGCTACCGTTTTTCTCTTATGGTGGATCATCCCTCTGGACCTTCACCATGTTCCTGTTCATATTCCTGAGGCTGGATGCAAGCAGACTCGAATTATTAAGGTAAACTGCACCAGATCAAGTCGATAAAAAGTTCTTGTGCCAGGGTTTACTTTTAATTCTCGCTGATTTTTCGTATCTTTGTGATCCCCGGAAAAAAGCCTCCGGCAAATCTCAGAAATAGTTCTTATGAAATATCACGTATACGCAAGACATAATTTAGATAAAATACCCACCTACGGAAAGCTTAGCAAGGAACAGATCCAGTCAATAAAAATAGTATCAGAAGTACTGCCTTTTAAAACCAATAACTACGTCGTAAACGAATTGATTGACTGGGATAATTACCAGACTGATCCTATGTATATTTTAAGCTTTCCGCAGAAAGGAATGCTGAAGTCCAAGCAGTTCAGAGCCCTTTCTGAGCTGGTGGAGAAGAATACCAACAAAGCCGAACTGGCCAAATATATTGAAGAATTAAGGCTTAACCTGAATCCACATCCGGCCGGACAGCTGGAACATAATGTTCCCACGCTAAAGGGCGAAGTATTGTCCGGCATTCAGCACAAATACCGCGAAACAATGCTCTTTTTTCCCACCCAGGGACAGACCTGCCATGCCTACTGCACCTTCTGTTTCAGGTGGCCCCAATTTACCGGTCTCAATGAGCTTAAGTTCGCCATGAAACAGACCAAGCTGGTAGTTGCCTACCTGAAAGAGAATCCTTCGATCACAGATATCCTGATCACCGGTGGCGATCCCATGGTCATGAAAACTGAGATCCTGGAGCGTTATATCAACGGCATCCTCAGTGCTGAACTGCCACAATTGAAGACCATTCGCATTGGTACAAAATCTCTCTCATTCTGGCCCTACAGGTACATTAGTGATCCTGACTCATGGGATCTGCTAAACCTGTTACGCAGGGTAAATGAGAAAGGAATCCATTTGGCACTGATGGCTCATATAAATCATCCACGTGAACTTGAAACGGATGCTGTTAAGGAGGCTATTGCACGCATCAGGGAAACTGGCACCACCATACGCAGCCAGTCGCCCATTCTCAGACATATCAATGACGATCCTGCCCTCTGGGCCTCCATGTGGAAAAAACAGGTCAACCTGGGAATCATTCCCTACTATATGTTTGTGGCCAGGGATACAGGAGCACAATCCTATTTTGGACTGAGTCTGGAACGCACTCACCAGATATTTCATGAAGCCTATCAGCAAATAAGCGGAATTGGCCGTACTGTTAGAGGCCCCAGCATGTCGGCTGGTCCGGGTAAAGTACGAATCGTTGGAATCTCTGAAGTCAAAGGTGAGAAGGTGTTTGTACTGGAATTCTTGCAGGGCAGAAATCCCGATTGGGTAGGCCAGCCTTTCTTTGCTGCTTACGATGCTGAAGCCCAGTGGCTGGATGATCTGGTCCCTGCCTTCGGAGAAAAGGAATTCTTCTATGAGCAGGAGTATATGAAACTCTTGAAAGTGGATAAACTGCCCGGGCATGTGCTAAGCACCGACAATAAACAGTACGCTTAACACTCTGGATAAGCCTCCCTGCTGGCCGTTATCTCAATTTCGTATTTATCCTCCAGGAACTCTATAATCTGTGGGAAAAACCGTACGAAGTCATCCATAAATAAGGCATACTGATCCCTTAGCACCTCCACCGCAAATGCACTGTGGTCGGGCAGTGATGTGTTGGCTGCCATCCTTTCCAGAACCAGCTCTATTCCATCCACTCTCGCATATGTCATCATCCAGTTGTTTTCCAGGAAGGTTGGAAACCACCTTTTGATGGCAACCGGCAGAACCTTGTAATTCCGCTTCAGTATATCATAGGAGCGCTTCACAAACTCACTCAATGGCAGGTCTGAGTAATTATCCCAAAGCGAAGCCAGAAAATGATCGTAAAAAATATCCGTAACAATGCCTGCGTATTTGTGATACCTGGAGGCAAGCCTCAATTTACTGTTCCGGGTAATCTGGTGCATGTCAGTAAAAGAGTCAATATCGCGATGAATCAGGATCCCTTTCATCACCTGCTCGGGAAATTGCTCATAGCTTCTACCCTTCACATAGTCGCCCATGAAATTTCCTACAATGATTTCCTCATTGCATCCAGAGAGGTATGTATGTGCAAGAAAATTCATCCGTGCATTCGCTTTTTCGAATTTCGAAAAAAATATTCGAAAAACTCCAATATATAATATTACACATTTGTAAGCAAGTTGTTCTATATATAAGCGGCTAATTTCTATTATATAGCATATTCAGTATACCCAGCAAAATATTCATTTACATTTATGGATCTGAACACTTAACTACATTACATATGACAAGAAAGAATATCATTATCATTGGAGCTGCGGGAAGGGATTTCCATAATTTTAACACCTATTTCAGAAACAGGGAGGAATATAGGGTAGTAGCATTTACGGCTGCCCAGATTCCTGATATTGATGGTAGAAAATATCCGGCCGGACTGGCAGGTGAACTCTATCCGGATGGGATCCCCATATATTCTGAGGATCACTTGCCTCGCTTAATTGTTGAATTGGAGGCCAAGACCTGTGTCTTCTCTTACAGCGATCTGCCCTATGAGAAGGTGATGGCCATCAGCGCAGTGGTCAATGCAGCAGGTGCAAATTTTGCACTGCTGGGAACCAATGATACCATGATTGAGAGTAAGAAGCCCGTGATTGCTGTATGTGCGGTAAGAACCGGGTGCGGGAAAAGTCAGACCTCCCGAAGGGTCATCGAACTTCTGATGGAGAAGGGTCTGAAAGTTGTGGCCATCAGGCACCCCATGCCCTATGGTGATCTGGAAGCACAGAAAGTGCAGCGTTTTGCAGCGCTGGAAGACCTGAAGCATCACAAGTGTACCATCGAAGAGATGGAGGAATATGAGCCCCATGTGGTACGGGGAAATGTGATCTATGCCGGAGTCGATTATGAGGCCATTGTACGTGCTGCTGAAGTTGATCCGGATGGATGTGATGTGATACTCTGGGATGGAGGAAATAACGCTTTCTCATTTTATAAGCCCGATCTGACTATCGGAGTAGTGGATCCGCACAGGCCCGGACATGAGTTAAGCTACTACCCGGGAGAGGTGGTATTACGGACTTCTGATGTCATTGTAATCAACAAAATGGATAGTGCCGCGCCAGAGGGCATCCAGATGGTCAGGGAGAGTATTGAAAAGGTGAATCCTTCTGCCACGGTTATTGACGGCGCCTCACCCATCCGGGTGGATGACCCGGCAGTGATCAAGGGAAAAAGAGTGCTTGTCGTTGAAGATGGACCTACCCTTACCCATGGAGAGATGAAGATTGGAGCCGGTGTGGTGGCCGCCAGAAAATATGGCGCTGCTGCTTTGGTCGATCCCCGGCCATTTACGGTAGGGAAACTAACAGAGACCTTTGAAACCTATCCGGAAATAGGAACCCTTCTTCCGGCCATGGGTTATGGAGAGCAACAATTAAAGGATCTTGAGACTACCATAAACAATTCCGATTGCGACTCGGTGATCATAGGGACTCCCATTGATCTGAATCGCCTGATTAATATTAAAAAACCAAATACCAGGGTCTATTATGACCTTCAGGAAATTGGTGAACCAAACCTGAACATCGTTCTGGATGAATTTGTACATAAACATCAACTGGTGTAGACCGGTATTGCTTCTAATCATTACCATGCTTGCCGGACCGGTCTCTTGCGACCGACCGGCCACCATGGTGCTGATCCATACCGACCTGGGTGATATAAGCGTGGAACTATACATGGAAAAAGCGCCGGTTACAGCCAGCAACTTTCTTGCCCACGTAGAGCATGATGACTATACAAACAGCATGTTCTACCGTGTAGTTCGTATGGATAACCAGCCGCAGAGTAAGGTGAAGATCGAAGTGATACAGGGGGGACTCTTCCACGATGAAGTACTTGACACCATAACTCCCATCAGACATGAGTCGACCCAGGAGACCGGGATTCTCCATACCGATGGAGTCATCTCCATGGCTCGCATGGAGCCGGGTAGCGCCTCCACTGAGTTTTTTATCTGCATTGGGGATCAGCCATCGCTCGACCATGGAGGTAAACGAAATCCTGATGGACAGGGTTTTGCAGCCTTCGGGAAAGTGGTCAAAGGCATGGATATTGTCCGGGCAATACAGGCACAGGCCGATGAGGGCCAGTACCTGAAGGAGCATGTAAGAATCAGGGCGATTTCTCTTATTTCAAAATAGCGACGGAACTACTCGCAGCTAAGGTCTATCAATCCATTCGCCAGCGAATCCCAGCAATTCCATTCGGCATCGCCAAATCTCGCCTCGTCCTGAACGCGACCCTCCTTGCTGCTTGTATTCCACTGGATCAGCGTTGTTCCTGTTGAACGGGAAAGTGTAAAGGAGGCATCATACACCTCAGGAGGAGCATAATCATACGAGATATAGCTTCCTGTTTCAACCATAGCTGGTTCCACATAGGTATAGAGTAGAGATGCATCGCCAAGTTCAAAACCCTTGGTCCAGGCTACTTCCAATACCTCAATGCTTCCATCTTTATAGATGGTCCAGTTAGCCTGGGTATGGTCATATCTAACCACGCCGTCAAACCACCTCACTCCCTGATCGGGAGTTGCCGAAGAAGCAATCATCATCTCCAGAGAGAACTCCTCGTTGTTGATCCTTGTTGCAGTCAAGGTGGCTGTATAGTCCAGACCACTCCATTGAAAACTGTAGTTCCATTCCCAGCTGTTATCTCCCAGGTATTCCACCCCCTGCTTCAGTGCATAAGTATAAGCAGCCACAGGAAGGGCCATGGTCAATGCTGATGCACCGCTCCAAAAAACCAGGGATGTAAAGGCATAATTGAAATGTAAATGGGGTTCCCCACTTGCTTTTGTAAGAGCGATTGGTCCATCAAAGTCCGCAAAAGTC
>QMPQ01000057.1 GCA_003648635.1 Bacteroidota bacterium
AAAATCCTGGGCGGAAACTTCCTCAGGGTACTGGAAGAAGCGGAGAAATCTTAACTTGCAGGCCTGAATCAAAATATAATAGTATTGAAAGCATTATATAATATCCTGTTTCTCACCTCATTACTAATTGTACTATTTACCGGTTGCGACAACAGCCCCGATCAGGACGATCCCATAGAAATTCCAGCCAGGTCCTTCCGGGATGCTCTCTTTGGCGGTTTATTGGATGAGAACGGAGATCCATTAATAATTGATACCGACGGCAATGGAAATATCTCCTATGCGGAAGCCGAAGTGGTCACCTATCTGAATGTGGCGGAAAAGGGTATTACAGATCTTACCGGGATCGGAGATTTTATCAACCTGGAATATTTGCTTTGCTATGACAACCTGCTAAGCAGTTTGGATCTTTCTGAAAATAAGGCCCTGGTAGGTTTAAGTTGCTGGGGCAATTCTATTGGTACCCTGGATTTTTCTTCTAATCCTGAATTAGACAGTTTGAATTGTGGATATAATCAGCTTTCCGCACTGGACGTAAGCATGAATGATTCCTTGTTTTGGTTGCAGTGTTCACAAAATGAACTCGTTGCGCTTGATGTTTCTCAAAATTCATCATTGACGGATTTATATTGTTCCGTTAACCAGCTTACTGAATTGGATGTAAGCAGCAATTCTGCATTGACAAACTTAATGTGTGACTCTAATCAGCTCACGACCCTTGATGTAACCAATAATACTGAATTAGAGCTTCTCTCTTGTGGTTACTGCCAGATATCCAGCCTGGATCTTTCAAATAACAGGGGATTACTCAATCTCTATTGTTCCAATATGCAGTTAAGCACCCTGAATATTTCTGCCAATAGCAAGCTCATTGATTTGTTTTGTTCTCACAACCAGCTAAGCTCCCTGCATATAGTTAATAAGCAGTACCTGAGGCATTTGTTCTGTGGGTATAATCAAATAAGCAGCCTGGATATTTCAAATATTTTTGACCTCTGGATTCTTGATGTGACGGAGATGCCTACGCTGGGAGAAGTGTGTGTCTGGGAAATACCCTTCCCACCGGAGCATATCCTCGTAAACTCAGGGGGCACTCCAAATTTGTATTTCACCACAAGCTGTAGCAAGTAAGTACATTCACATCAAAGCAACCATCGCTTGTGTATTGCATCTTCTCAGTAGAAAATAGTATTGATGAACAGGACTTTATTAATCATTGGCAGTATTCTCCTGGCAGCTATAGTTTTGTCATGCGATCGTGATGCCCGGACAAAAGAAGCCATTCTTGGAACCTGGGTATCAGTAGACCAGGCAGATACACTGGTCTTTTTGAATGAGGAAGTTTTCGAAAAGAACTCCGCCGACAATGGATATATGACCCCCTTTCTGTACAGCATTCATCACGACAGCATCACCGTGCAATACAATGGACCAAATGAAATACTTGTAAAGCCTTCTGTTCATTACTTCGAATTGGAAGAAAGCACCCTGAGCATAGATTTCACGAATGGTTGTTACGGCTTTCCAAGAGAACAGCTAATCTATGGCCGGTAAAAATTCAGTAACTTGGGAAAGCAAGCCAAATCATGCTGATTATGAAGTCTATTTGTAAAGTCCTGTTTCTCTTATCAGCACTTATTCTCGTATTCACCCAGTGTGAGAAAGAAGAACCTGAACCAGAACCCTTAATCCCCGATGAGAACTTTTTGAATGCCCTGATTGAGTTGGGAGTGGACACGGACTACGATGGAGAGATCAGTCCGGAGGAAGCAAGAGCTATCGAATATTTGGATGTGTCGGCCCGGGGCATTGTAGATATGAAGGGTCTTGAAGTATTTATCTATCTGCAAACATTGCTTTGTTATGATAATCAAATCCGAATCCTTGATGTCTCAAAAAATACAGACTTAACAACTCTGGATTGCCACAACAACAACATCGGCAGACTCGATGTAGGGCATCTGTCCGATCTGGTATCTCTGGACTGCGAGGATAATCTTATAAATGCCTTGCTTATTCCCAGTAACCTTCTGCTTGAAAATTTGAATTGCATAAGAAATAACATAAGCACGCTTGATGTTTCCTCTTGCAGCAGATTGTATAATTTATATTGTGGCAACAACCAACTTGGCGAACTGAATTTGTTAGCAAACAGCTCGCTAGTCACGTTGAGCTGCATCAGTATGCAGTTAAGCAGCCTGGATCTTTCTAAAAATCCTGCCTTAACCAGCCTGAACTGCGGTTACAATCAAATAAGCACCCTGGACCTGAGTAAGCAAGCGGATCTGGAATTCTTAAGCTGCCCTGTGAATCTCTTAAGTTCCCTGGATATTTCAAACAATCCGCATTTGGATTATATGGTCTGCGGTACTAACCAAATTTCCAGCCTGGATGTATCCAACAACACATCCTTAGAAATATTGTTATGCTCATATCTCCAGTTGAGCACCCTTGATGTCTCTGGTCTGACTGAATTGCTGGTGTTGAATTGCAGGGCAAACCTGCTAACCAGCATGGATATATCCAACAATCAAAAACTAGGACAGGGATTCTGGGATATCACCCTTGACATCAGGGATATGCCAGATCTGTTCGAAGTTTGTGTCTGGGCCACACCTTTCCCTCCCGAAGGGATGGGTGTGAACAGTACAGGTAGTCCCAATGCCTATTTTACCACCGAGTGTATCAATTAGGAATATATTTCGTGATTTGTGTTGAAATGATTCGGCCCCAACGGTGAACTTAGTAATGCTGTGCTGGCCACCTATGATGGTGTGGATGCACTGCTAACCGGTGCCTATTCCATGCTGGACGGAGTATCAGAGAGTTTTGGCTGGAAGCTGCCAACTATGTTATAGATCTCTATCCTGCCTTTCCCGATACAAGCTTTGCTCTAAAAGTCATCAGGTTTGAAAGGAAATTGGAGCTGGGGCAGGAAGGACATCGCTATTACGACCTGCAACGCTGGGATAAGGTTGTATCCGAGCTCAACAGGATCCTGGCATTTGAAAAAACCATGCCCTGGGGGGATTTGATTTATAGCGGTGCAGTAGTGGGGCCTGAAGATGTAAACTACCCCATTCCCCAGCGTCAGATTGATATTTCTAAAGGCAATCTGTACCAGAACAGGTAAAACAAAAAAAGAGACCTCCTCATTCAATTTGATGAGATGGTCTCATTTCATTTTCTGGCCTTATGTCCTGGATTATTCCGAAACGATCACTTCGCCTTCATCCGCTCCTTCCGGGTCTTTCTCTTCCACTTTGCCATTCATTTTAGCATCGTACTTTTGCCTCCATCTGCTTTTGGAAAAATCGTCCTCGCAGCGGTGCTTTCTGGAGTGACTTGATCTGTCACCCTTTCCACCACCGATTCCCGAAAAGATGATCTTGGAGAGGATCAGCAGACCCAGGGTCTGCCAGTAGGTCAGCACGGGACCGTTAAACACTTCCGGCACCAACCAGTTCCAGAGCCACATCACCACGAAGGTGAATCCGATCATGGCGGCTACTCCCAGCACGCCAAATCCTGCATATTTTAAACCTTTTTTTACTTTCATCTTATCTGTTTTTATGTTTATTTTTCTATGATCTGTGTATATAATTCTCGTAGCTGTTCCCTCAGGTATGTCACCGCATACCTCTTTCTCGACAGCAGGGTATTGATCCCTTCACCGGTGAGTTCAGAGATCTCTTTAAAACTCATATCTTCAAATTCGTTCATTACAAATACTTCCCGCTGTGCTTCCGGCAGACGCTCCAGGCAAGACTCAATGGTCTCCCAGATCACCGTCCGCATGTATTCGTCTTCCGGGGAGCGGGTCAGGGCAGGAAGGATATCTTCCAGCATCAGGGGGCCCTCCTCCCCGTCTGTTCCAGGTACTACTTTGTCTGAAAGCAGTTCCGGCTTGCTCTTCCTGAAATAATCTGTAATCTTATTGCGCGCCACAGTAAAGAGCCAGGAAGTAAGAGAGGTGAGCTTCCGTATGTCGTCAAAACCAACCGTAAGCTGGTAGTATACATCCTGTGCGATATCCCGGGCATCCTCTTCGTGGTCCACCCGCTTGCGTATAAAGCCAAGCAGCCTTCCCTGCTCCTCTTCAAGCAGCTTCTCAATTTGTATTTTGTCCTCGGCGGTCATTTTGTTTTTACTTGCTCTTTACTTCTGTAGACGAATGAGAGGCAACAATATTTTAAATCCTTGGAGAATTTAGCTAATTTATACAGACCATTTGTAATACATACTTTACATTTGGTATAAATAATTGCAAATCAAATTTTCATGAAAATGAATCAGTCCAGACAATATCTACACATTATGCTTTCCTTGGCTCTTCTGATTTCCTTAAAGGGCATATGCCAGGAAACCGACATTGCCGTTAACACCTCATGGGACCAGGAACGACACTCCTGGAAGGCTGACTGGATTACCCATCCTACCGCCTCGGTACTAGACTACGGGGTATTCCTTTTTAGGAATGAATTCCGTCTGGAGAGTCCACCCGAATCACTGGTGGTACACCTTTCGGCCGACAACCGTTATAAGCTCTGGGTGAACGGACAGATGGTTACCACCGGTCCGGCCAAAGGAAGCTTCAATTACTGGCGCTACGAAACCATTGACCTGGGGCCCTGGTTGGTGGAAGGCGACAATGTGCTGGCCGTGGAGGTCTTTAACCTGGGTGAAGAGCGACCGGCTGCTATGTTCTCCAGGATGACTGCTTTTATCTTCCAATCGGACAAAAGCGTGGGAGGAGATGCGGTAATAAATACCCCCGGTACCTGGAGGGTGATGGAAAACAAAGCCTCCACCCCCATTCCGGTTTCGGGAACTGATGTGGCGGGCTACTATGTGGCAGGACCCACTGACCAATTCCAGGCCGACCTCTATCCCTGGGGTTGGAAAGAGGCCGGTTATGATGCTAGCCTGTGGACTGATTCACGAAGAGTTGGGAAAGGTGTTGGAAGGGGCTATATGCATGGAGTTAACTGGATGCTGGTGCCCCGTACTATTCCGCTGATGGAATCGGGAGAGATTCGCTTCGACCATGTGGCCCGAAGTGCTGGTATGGAAATACCTGAAGGTTTTCTTGGAGGCAACAAAGCCTTTGTCGTTGATGCCGGCGATACGGTAAGTCTGCTGCTTGACCAGGGCGAGCTTACTGTGGGATACCCGGTGCTAAAATTTAGCGGGGGACCTGGCAGCAAGATGAAACTTACTTATGCTGAGTCGCTGCGCAAACCCGATGGTTCCAAAGGGAACCGCGATCTGATAGAGGGCAAGGATATCCTGGGCTACCACGATCTGATCCTGCCGGACGGAGGAGCCAATCGTACCTTTCAACCCCTCTGGCTACGCACCTGGCGCTATGTGCAACTCGATATTGTTTGCGGGGAAGATCCCCTGGTCATACACGATATTTACGGCGATTTCAACGCCTACCCTTTCCAGGAGAAGGGATCCTTCTCCAGCGACAATCCCACACATGAGCAAATTTGGGATGTAGGCTGGCGCACTGCCCGGCTTTGTGCCGGGGAGACCTATATGGACTGTCCCTATTACGAACAGCTGCAGTACCTGGGCGATGCCCGTATCCAGGCACTGGTTTCACTCTCGGTTGCAGGAGATGACCGCCTAATGCGAAATGCCCTGGAGCTGGCCGACCAAAGTCGCATGCCCGAAGGTCTCACTCTAAGCCGGGGACCTTCCAACATCCCCCAGGTGATCCCTGCCTTCTCCCTCTACTGGGTCGATATGGTGCACGACTACTATATGTACAGGCAGGACGATGAATTCCTGCGGCAGTTTCTTCCCGGGATGGAGGCCGTTCTGCATTGGTTCGAGCGACGCATCGATTTCACCGGAATGCTGGGGCCGCTGGAGTGGTTCAATTTTGCTGACTGGACCGATGGATTTATGGTAGGATCCCCTCCCGGATCGGATCTTGGGCACTCGGCTCTGATCAGCCTCAACTATGTATATGCGCTTGACCGGGCTGCAGAGCTATTTAACTGGTTTGCAGAACTGGACAATTCCCCGGAACTGGCCCATAGGGCGCAGGAGTATCTCCTTCAGGCAGAACGGACCCGGAAGGCGGTCTACAACTTATGTTTTGACTATTCGAGTGGACTGCTGTCTGATTTGCCTATGGATGATCCCACCCGGAATGAGCTCTACAAAGACGGAGTCTTTTCCCAGCACACCAATATCTGGGGACTCCTCACCGGTGCCTTCCCGGAGGATGACCAGGTAGAGGTCATGGAAAAAATTCTGAACGATTCAACTCTGATCCCCACCACCATCTATTTCCGCTTCTACCTGTTCCAGGCTATGAAGCAAAGCGGTATGGCAGATGGCTATACAGATATGCTGGGGTCATGGGAGCGAATGCTGGCGAACGGACTTACCACTTTCCAGGAGGGTGACTACAAAGACCGCTCTGACTGCCATGGCTGGTCGGCCAGTCCCCTCTTCCATTTCCTTTCACTGGTAGCCGGTATCACCCCGGCCGAACCAGGATTCAAGTCGGTCAATATTGTACCGGCCCTGGGCAATCTTCAGCTAATTCAGGCTGTCATGCCCCATCCCGCGGGGATGATCAGTGTTCAATTAGAGAGGAAGGGGAAAACAGGAATCAAAGGAACCATTGTTCTGCCTGAAGGCCTTCACGGCACCTTTCTCTGGGACAAGCAAAAAGTTCTTCTGACTCCCGGAACGCAGGAGATCAAACTATAAGATACTGGCTGAATTATATATGAAAAAACCATCAATTACATTAGGCTACTCTACTGTATTCTTTACGGCTCTCTATGCTGTATTAAAGTATTCAACCCTCCCAGGAGCAAATGTAATCATGATAATTGCCGGGATACTGATTGCTATTTATTTCCCATTACTGTTTCTGAGTCAGATCCAAAAGATGCATGAGAATAGACCAATGCTTGTAGATAAGTTCGGAGCTCTTCTACTATCATTCATTATTATAACTGTTGTATTCCGATTTAATGATTGGTCTTTAATGGGATTTAAAGGTGAACAGGTCATTAGAATATTTACTTTACCATCATGGATATATGTTGTTCCTTATCTGTGCGTGAGTATAATTTTTATACCATGGCTTATTTATATCAATTATTTATCTGATAAAAAAAGCCTGTTATGCAATATTGTCGGAGGAATTGGATTGGCCTTAATACCGATAAGTTTATTAGGATTAGATTTTCACTTCCCATACCACAAAACATTATTCCAAATTGGGAACATTATATTTATCCTAATCTATCTTCCATTACGGATAAGATTATCAAAGAAAGAGAATAGGGAGCTTGATTATACCTTTCAAACTCTTATAATCGCTTACGTTCTATTCATTTTTATCTATGGAATTTTTAAGGGATTACCTACGACCTATCTAGAAATAATAGAAAACTTGAATTAAAACTTAGGTTAGGGCTAATTTAAAAAAGACAAAAATGAATAGGATTTTGTTTTCCATTGCACTAGTACTAATAGTATTTTCATGCAATAGTAATAAAGGTGATCTGAATCAGAACCAAACTGAAAACAAAAATTCTGATACAATTAGTACAACGACAATACCCGACAACCTTAGAGCCAGAGAAATTTCAGATATGAAATTTGGTATGTTTATCTGTTGGTCATTCAGTACTTTCTATGGACAAGAATGGACACCTACATTAGATAAGGATGCTTCCTATTTTAAAGCTACAGCTTACGATACAGATCAATGGTGCAAGGTAGCTAAAGATGCAGGGATGGGGTATATTTTATTTCTTTCAAAACATCACGATGGATTTTGTTTGTGGGATACAAAAACCACCGATAAAAAGGTAACGAACAGCCCCATTGGCATCGACGTCCTGGCGGAACTAAGGAAATCATGTGACAAATACGGGATCAAGCTGGCACTCTATTTCTCTGAAGGCGACTGGAACTGGCCTGGAGCTTTAGATGGGAAGGGGGGTAATCAGGGAAAAGGTATAAATCCTGAAATGAAAAAAGCACAGTTAGAAGAGCTTTGCACCCAATATGGCCCTATCGAATTCTTTTGGATGGATCATGCTGTTGGAGATGGTGGATTGAACCATAAGGAAACCGTTGAATGGGTTCATCTGTTTCAACCCAATTGTTTTGTTGGATTTAATCATGGAGAACCAGCGGGTAGATTGTCCTTAAGAGAAATGGGGAAACCAGGACCTGTTGGAGATGCAGATGCTACAAAATATAATAAAGATGCAGAGGCTAATTACAAAGGGTATCTGACGGCTGAGTTTACTTACCCAATTTTGCCTCCTCATGAGGGTGGAGCAATGTGGTTTTATTCATTACCAAAACATGATTCCCTTTGTCATCCGGCGAGAAAACTTTATCAAGACTATCTCGGTGCAGTTAAATATGGTAATATTTTCTCTATTGATGTTGGTCCAAATTACCAAGGTAAGATCCGTGATATTGATGTCGAAACACTTAAGAAAGTGGGAGAGTTAATTAAAGAAAACAATGGACCGGATTAAAACAGAAATACGAGAAGCAGTCATAGATGACCTTCCTATCCTTAAATCATTTGAACAGGGAATTATTCAATTTGAACGTCCTTTCGCTTCAAACATAAAAAAGGATCCTGTAACATATTACGATTTGAAAAAACTCATTTTAGGAAAAGATGCACAAGTATTAGTTGCTATAATTGATAAAGAAATTGTTGGTTCTGGTTATGCACAGATTCAAAACTCTAAACCATATTTCGAGCCTGAACAATATGCTTATTTGGGTTTTATGTTTGTGTCTCCTCAACACAGAGGAAAAGGTATAAATGGAAAAATAACTGAAAAATTAATTGAATGGGCTAAAAGCAAGAATTTATCAGAAATTCAATTAGATGTATATGCTGCAAACGAAAGTGCGACAAAGGCCTATAAAAAATTAGGATTCAAACCTGATTTATTAAAAATGAGGTTAAATACCACCGAATAAATTATTTGTAGGAATCCGAACAACTCTGTATAATTCCGTGTTGTAGTTAATAAATCTACACACTATGAAAACTATTTTAATTTTCGCCTTTGTTATCTTATTTGTCTCTCATTCAGTTGCGCAATCCAGTGAAACGGACTCCATATCCAAATCGAAAGTTTCCCAGCTGGAATTTATGGTTGGAAACTGGCAAGGAACAGGTTGGATGATGGGCAGGGATGGCGCAAAGTCCAAATTTGATCAAACAGAGAAAATTCAGTTCAAATTAGATTCTACAATGATTTTAGTTGAAGGCATGGGCAAGTCCGGGGGAAAGATTGTCCACAATGCCCTTGCTATTATCACTTATAACAAAGAGGAAGACAAGTTCGCATTCAGATCCTATATGCAAAACGGACAAAGTGGTGAATTCCCGGCGGAAATGATCGATGGCAAACTGCACTGGTATCCAAACCCAAATGTTCGCTACATCATCTGGACAAACGAAAACAAGCAGTGGTACGAAACCGGCGAATTTAAAAGAGGAGAAAAATGGTCTCAATTCTTTGAAATGACTTTGGAAAAAATAAACTCTGGCCATTTATAGTAAGAAAAGTAATTTGACCTGAGCCTTGAGGGACTTAAACGAGCGGGCACATAAAAATGGACGGTCGCAGGACTAAACTTGATATTAAAAAGGATAACCCGCTTATTCTCATACCAATTACTTAAAACAGCTATAGATTGGTAACATTTCTAAGATTGAAACAAAGGATGAGTTAGCAAGCCTTGAAAACGAATTTGCTGCTGTATTAACCCGTGCTTTCTATGATGACCCCTATTATGGTTATATCATGGTCATTGGAGTGGAACCTGAATTTCAACAACAAGAGATCGTCAATGCCTGGCTTACTGGAATTGAAAGCATAAGAGGATTTTGAAAATAGTAAAATATTCCATATATTGCGTTACACATTTTACGTAACGTATATTATGAAACATAATCCCTTCCTAATAACAGGGTATAAATCCCCAGACTACTTCTGTAACAGAATTTTAGAGGCGGAAAGGCTGGAAAACGCCATAGAAAATCAGAGGAATATGACCTTGATTTCCTCGAGAAGAATGGGGAAAACAGGATTAATCATGCATGTTTTTGGTCAATTCTCTAAGCATTCTGACTATATTCCTGTCTATTTTGATATCATGGGCACCACGGGTTTTGATGAGTTTGCCGAGGTTTTCTGTAACGCCGTATTGCAAACGGTTCCAAAAACGGAAAGTGCCTGGAAAGGTTTTCTGAAAAAGTTAGCAGCCATTCGGGCCAGCCTGGGTTTTGATCCACTGACAGGGGAACCCAGGATTTCGCTGGATATCAGGAATGAGAAGGAGGTAGAGCTAAGTCTTGACCTTCTGTTTAACTTTATCGCAAAAAAGAAAAAATTCTTTGTGGTGGCCATTGACGAATTCCAACAGATTGCCACGTATAAGCAGAAAAACGTTGAAGCCATACTGAGGAGTTATGTTCAAAAAGTCCGAAACATTAGTTTCATCTTTTCCGGTAGTAAAAAACACATGTTGTCTGAGATGTTCTCACAGCCTTCGCGTCCGTTTTTCAATTCAACAGAAATGATGTTTCTGGACGTGATCAATCAAAACGATTACTTTGAATTCATCCAGTCACACTTTTCTAAAAGTGGAAAACACATTGACGATGAAGCACTGGCCAGCATCGCAGACTATACAAGCCTTCATACCTTTTATGTGCAATTCCTCTGCAATCGTTTGTTTAGTGCTTTCAAAAAAGTTACTGATAAAGAGGTAAAGGAAACCATCCGAACAATTCTAAATGAGAATCAACCCATTTATGCCTCTTACCTCAACCTGTTGACCACAAATCAGTACAAGACCTTACGAGCCATAGCCCTCGAAAGAATCGTGGAAAATCCCACTTCCGGAAAGTTTCTGTCCATGCATCACCTGGGAGCTGCCAGTAGCGTGTCCCAGGCTGTTTCAAGCCTGATTGGAAAAGAATTTATCCATGATGATTCAGGCCTGCTTAGTGTTCAGGATAAGTTTTTCGCACAATGGATCCGATCGAAATAATGCTGGATGTTTACCTTGCTACTTAGTCGGACCGTCTGTCGCTCAGGTAGCCCATCAAATCGTTGTATTCAATGGTAATGTAGTACAGACCCCCTATGTGGGCACTTCCAAAGCTGGTGGTATAGCAGGGAGAACCGATGGGTATATTCAGGCGTTCAACACTAAGCGACGATTGTAAGATACTTTTCTCTACCCTGCTTGCCGCTACAACTACTTCCTGGTCCTGATGGGATAGGGCGGTCGTACCGGCTCTTTGGGTGGATTCTGCTTGAGTTGTTCCAATGCCACTTCGATGGCTTTTTCCAGCTGTGGATCGCGTCCTTCGATTACCGCTGCGGGAGTCTGCTCCACGTCAATATCCGGAGCCACACCTACGTTTTCCACAATAAAACCATCCTCGGTCCAGATGGCCACATTGGGTGCTGTTACGTAACCACCATCCAGTAACTCAGGGAATCCAAGTACACCAACCAGTCCTCCCCAGGTGGTTTTACCCACCATGGTACCTACACCAAACTTGCGGAACATATAAGGCAGCATATCGCCTCCTGAACCGGCATTCTCATCAATGATCATCACCTTGGGCCCCTGTATGGAGGCACTGGGTGATTTCAAATCGCTGCCATATCGCATGTTCCAGTGCGACTGATAAGGCCTCATGAGGATATCGATGTAGTAATCGGCCAGGGAGCCTCCCCCATTATAGCGTTCGTCCACAATGATCGCCTTCTTGTTGGCCTGAGGAAAAAAGTAGCGCTTGAAATACGCATGTCCGGCACCAGCTGTATTTGGTACATAGACATAGGCCACTTGTCCATCGGTAGCTTCGTGCACCTTCTTCAGGTTACCTTCCACCCAGTCGCGGTTCCTTAAGGCAGACTCATTTTCGACGGGTACTACCTGTATCTCTCTCGATCCGGTACCATCGGCATTGGGTCCCACCGTGAGATAGACAATCTTATCTGCACTGTTTTCGAAAGGCTGGTAAAGATTTGTATCACTTGTCAGTTCCTGGCTATTCACCTTCAGCAGGTATTCACCCACCTTCACATTCAATCCCGGTTCGGTAAGAGGTGAACGCAGCCTGGGATTCCAGTTTAGTCCCTCAAACACCTTGGTGATCCGGTAGCGACTATTCTCCACGGCAAAGTCTGCCCCCAGCAGTCCGCCTTCCACCCGTTTGGTTTCGCCCAGCATGTCCCCACCTCCTAAGCGGTGATGTCCCACGGCCAGTTCGCTGCCCATCCACATCATCACTTTGTTCAGGTCGGACCGGCAAGAAAGGTGGGGCAGGAATACTGCATACCTCTCCTTCATGGCAGGCCAATCGGCCCCATGCATACCGGGATCGTAAAAGTAATCGCGGTTGATGCGCCACATTTCATCAAAAATCTGGGGCCATTCGGCCAGAGGATCGATCTTTACCTCCATGCTTTCTGTATTCAGGTTCCCCTTCTCGGGATCGGGCTTGGCACCTGCATCGGCAATTCCCCATTTTGGACCTTTGCGATAAAGCATCTTCTTTCCATCGGCACTGAGCACGTATGAGTCAATCTCGCTTATATCTTTGTCTTCCCGCTCTTCCAGGTCATAGAGATGCATCATCTGCTTTTCGTCGCTTCGTTTCAGATAAATCAGCTGGTTCTCCTTGCCCGAGCCCAGTCCGGAAAGATTGCCTGCGTCCACAGGGATGTCCAGGATCCTGTTCTGGATCCCATCCAGGTCGATCTTAAGCTGCTCTATCTCCTCCTTGTCCTCTTCCTCTTCCTCCTTCTCAGCCTTCTCCTCTTTTCCTTTCTCTTCATCACTTTCCTTAGCGAAGGGTGAAAGGGTCTCCTTCTGCAGGGTGGCCAGGTAGATATTTCGGGTCATCCGCATGTCTGCATTGGACTGATCAAACCAGTTGACCACTGGTCCTGCATCGGTCGATGCAAAGAAATAGAGGTACTTACCCCCGCGATCGAATACCGGTTCGGTGGCATCACTTAAGCCATCGGAAACGGCATAGGATGTCTGTTGCTCCACTGAATAGAGGAACACCTGCTGGAAGTTGGTACCAGTTAGCTTTGTATAGGTGATCCACCTTGAATCGGAAGACCAGTCGCCGTGTGCCGGTCTGAACGTGCCAGGCCTGTAAAGCTCATCAGCATCGATTTTATTAATGGCACCGGAGGCAATGTCGAGCAGGTAGAAGTTCCTTCCATTGTCCACATAAGTAAGCTTTTTGCTATCGGGCGACCACTTAATATCGCTGTAGAAACCTGTCCCCTTTAAGGAAAGGGATCTGGCCTTGCCCCTGCCGTCCTGCGGCATGATATTCAAGGTATATTCTCCTGAAGCATCTGAAAAGTAAGCCACCTGTTTTCCGTCGGGCGACCATGCCGGGAACTTCTCATGTGCTCCGGTGGTCTGGGTCAGGTTTCTTGGATCACCCTTATCGGCAGGCAAGGTGACAATCTCCCCCCTGAAATCAAATACCGCACGTGCCCCTGAGGGTGAAATGTGGGCCCAGCGGATATACTGGTTTCCCTTTACAAAACGGGGTCGAAGCTCCAACAGATCCGCCGCAATGCCGATGGTGAGTTTTTCTGTTTCCGTATTTTCAGTATCAAAGGTGTGCAGGTAGCCTTCATGTTCGAAGATAATCTGCCTGTTATGATGTGAGGCGCTTATAATAGGGAAATAGGCATAGTGAGTCAGCTGCTTGACTTCACGGGTCCCGGTATGATAGGTGAAGAGATTAAACTCCCCGCTCCTGTCGCTCAGGAAGTAGATCAGATCGCCGATCCACATAGGGTTTATATCGTTGCAGCCCCCTTCGGGTTTGGGAATCTCCACCTTGGAATGGTCCTCGAAAGAGAAAATCCACAGCGTGGACATGGTGCCCCCACGATAATTTTTCCACTCCCTGAATTTATCACTGATGGGCGTGTAGACCATGGAGTTTCCATCAGGGGAGTAACAGGCGTGAAAGGCGTTTGGTATTAGCAGTTTTTCGGGGAACCCTCCCTCCAGTGGGACGGTGAATAGCTGCATGAACCTTCTGGTATGCACGGTCCGGTTAGAGAGAAACAAAACCTTTGCTCCATCAGGTGTAAATCCCTTCACCAGGTCAGCAGAAGGGTGCCAGGTGAGTCGCGTGGGAATTCCTCCTTCCACCGGGAGCAGAAATACATCCATATTGCCATCATACTCAGCGCTGAACGCAATATGCCTTCCATCGGGTGAAAAATGGGGCAATGATTCGACTCCTTCACTCACTGTCAGCCGCCTGGGCTGTGATCCGTCCAGCTCAGCCACCCATAGATCGTTGGCGTAAATAAAGGCGATGTGATTCTGGCTGATGGTGGGCTGTTCCATCAACCTGGTATCGGTGGGATCGATCCCCGAGAGGATCATTGTAGACATACTGAGCACCAGTGAAAGTGCGGCGACAATTCCTGCTTTCTTCATAAGATTCAAAGTTGAGTTATGGTTATTGTAGAAATAAGAACTCAATTTAGTAATTTGTTTTTACTCAGCATGGATGGTATATTTAACAACAGCATTTATGAAAGTATACAGCATCAGCAAATGGGCCTTCCGGGGAATCTGCGTCTTGATTCTTCTCCTCCCAGTATCTCGTCACTGGCAGCTGCTTACTACCGGCGGCAAGGCTGTCGGAACGGTAACACAGTATACATCAAGGATCGTTGAAGATATAATGGGTGAGCGGGATCTTCAACAGGCCAGTGAAATTGAGTTCATAGTGGATGGAGTGAGCCATAAGACCTACGGACCACGGAACTATGAATATGACACAGGACGCAGCCTGACAGTTTTCTACATGCGGAAAGATCCCTCCCACAACTGTGTTGCCACCTTTTCAGGATTCTACCTCAGCAACTATACCATTCTTCCCATTATCCTGCTGACGGTCTGGTACGCCTTTTATCTCTCTTTCAACAACTACCGGCGGCGGATGAAAAAGCCGAAAGGGCAATCCAAACCGCACACTGTTCATTCTTCCCTGCTCCGTAAGGATGCGGATTCCTTGTCGAGGTAGAGCCAGCCATCTTCATGAGTGGTGAGGATTGAGGCCGGAACCAGGGGTGATACAATCTCCTCAAGGCTATTTTTAACTGCCCGCGCCTTTCGGGCATCGGGTACACTGCAGATGATTGTTATTGATTTCATGATCTGGCGAATCGACATGCTGATGGCCTCCTGTGGTACCTCTTCCAAAGAGGAGAACCAGCCCTCTCCCAGCTGCTGCTGGCGGCAGGCATCGTCAAGTTCCACAAGGATATAGGGAGTTTCGGTCTCAAAATCGGCCGGCGGATCATTAAATGCCAGATGCGCATTCTCCCCTATCCCCACAAAGGCCACATCAATATCCAGCTGCCCGATGAGCTTACCCAGCCTTTCGCACTCCTCTTGTGAATCCACCTCCCCATTGATGTAGTGGAATGCCTTGAGTGGCACCTTATCCACAAAGCGTTCCTTCAGATACTTCCGGAACGATGCCGGATGGGTCATGGGGATGCCGATATACTCATCCAGGTGAAATGCAGTGACCCTGGACCAGTCGACCTCCTCTTTGATCAATGCACCAAGCATTTCAAACTGCGACGCACCGGTGGCCATGATGATGTTGGCTTTGCCCTTCCTGGCAATGGCTTCTGAGATAAGGCTTGCTCCATTTTTAGCTGCTGCCTTACCAAGTGCAGCTTTGGTATCAAATACGGCTACTTCCATATGTACTGGAATTTATACTACAGGTAATGTTACGAAATATCATTCCAAATTCAATGATCGTATCCGACAATCTTCATTTGATCACATAAACAGGTAATGAGTGGCTGAATTATCCCCGTATAAAGTAATATATTTATTACCTTTACAATGACAAAGTATAATGAACTGTTCAGGATCTTAATGAAGGATGAGTGGTATATAGTTAGACAGAGGGGTAGTCATATCCATATGAATCATCCTTCAAAAAAAGGGAAGCTATTGGTCCCTTACCATTCAGCTAAAGAGGTGAAAAAAGGTTTTTTAAACTACATTCTGAAACAGGCTGGAATAAAGACGAGAAAACGATGAGGAGAAGAAAAGTTAAAGTGACTGTTCTGAAGGAAGATATTGGCTATAGTGCAATTGCTTTAATAGGGGATGATTTTGTGGGGACAGAAGCAGATACTTTTGAGGAATTGAAAACCAATATTATAGAAGCACTAAATTTCGCATACGAAGAACTTGAAATTGAATACACCCTGAGCGATATCCAATTTGAATTCGACCTGGAAAGCTTCTTCGATTTTTACAAGGTCATCAACGCTAAAGCACTGTCTGAACGAATCGGAATGAATCAAAGTTTGTTGGCTCAGTATATTAAGGGTATTAAGAAACCTTCTCCTGCTCAAACCAAAAGAATATTAAATGGTGTTCAGCAAATCGGCCGCGAGCTTACAGAGGTGAGGTTCTTACTCTAAACCAACCCCCTACCACCCTTGTGCGCGGAAAGCAGCCTGGATCTCCCGGGTAACGGGTCCGGGTGTACCCTTACCGATCTTTTGCCCCTCCACTGATACCACTGGTGTAACATCATTGGAGCTACTGGTAAGGAATATTTCATCGAAATCATAGAGGCGTTCAGCGTCAATGTCCTCCACCTTGATATCACCAAACAAGGAAAGCACCTGCTTTCGGGTGATTCCTTTCAGGATGTTGCTGACGGGAGTATAAACAGAGCCTTCCTTTACAAAAAATAGATTGGCACGGGAAGCTTCAGAGATCGTGTCGGTATAATACAATACATCGATTGCATTGTACTCCTTCAGTTTCTTTTGCAACTTCAGTCTGTTAAAGTAATAGAGCGTTTTAACCTCCGGATTGGGCCGGACATATTCATCTCGAATCAGATTTACTCCTTTCGCAAAAGTCTCTTCCGGAGGTTTTTCCCATAAGACATTCAGGATCACGATATTTGCCGGTCCGCTAACCGATTCAAGGTTATCTGCGTACCCACCGCTAACGATCACTTTGAATGCTCCGTTGGTCAGGCCATTCTTCTCCTGCAAGCTGTGGATAACTGATGTAAACTGCTCCCTGTCCAGGTTCACCTCAATGCACGACAGCTCAAGAGAAGTGAACAATCTCTCTGTGTAGTCTTCCAACCAGGGGAAGCTGCCGTTTCTGCAGCGAAAAAAATCAAAAACACCATATCCCCGCTGGAACAAAAGGTCAGTAACATGTAGATGTATGTCCTGGAAGTGGACCAGGTCACCGTTGAAGTAGCAATAATTTGAATGTTTCATACTCTCAAATTTAACTACTTTTTTCCGCTTAACTCGCAGTCAGGTTTATCTATTTAGCCGTAAAACCATTTCACTTATGGAATGGAGGATCAAGATGAAGATAAACAGATTTTCTACTAATTCAGTTTGATTTTTTTGGTTGAAAACTCAAATCCGAATTTCTTCAATTCTTTCAATGCAGGTGTATAAAGTTCAGGCAAATTTGGCGGCATTTTTAATCCAGTTGCTTTAATTTCTCCGTCAACAACTAATCTTGCTGCAATTGCTGTTGGGAGAGCTACAGCTCTTGACATTGCTGTTTCTCCTTCAGGGTCTCCCTTTACAACCATTGTAGCAATTCTTTTTTCTTTTTTGCCATTATCAAAACCAGCAATTATTTCAATATGCAAAATAATCATATCTTTTTCACCTGGAGCATATTGCATTTTTTCTAACATCCTGTTTAAAAGGACGTCAAGATTAGATCCTTTATCAAGATCTATTAATGTATCTTCAAATAATCCCAGCCATTTTAAACGATGAATTATATCTGAGTTAGATTTAATTTTTAAATAATTTGCTACGCTTTGCTCAATATTCATGGATGGATCTGCATTGATAAGTGAAGCTGTAAATTGGCAGAAAGTCTTATCCTTAAGATTATTGATTTTTTCACTATCAAACAAACCAAGAGCTTCCATACTATTCATATTATTACAATATCCCGAATATCTTAGAAGTCCGCGATAGAAAGAAACATCATTGTCTAAACCAAAAGGTTTAAGATATTTTTCAACATCTTTATTAGGATATGTTTCAAAAGTGCCAAGGCCGTCAATCTCAACAAACCAAAATTTTTCAAATAATTTATCGCCAGATATGTGTATTTTCTCTCCTTTAACAAGATATGCTCCTGCCGTTTGAGCAGCAACAAAAACAGTTCTCGGGTCCCAACTGAACTTATATCCCATCGGATTATTATTGGATTCAAATGATGGTATTCCGCTACCATATGAATTTATACTTATAATTCGTCCCCCATCATTTTTTATTTCTTCAAGCAACATTTGAGTGCCAAAATGATCCATACCCGGCACTTCACCTAATTCATTCAGTATTAAAATACCTTGTCTTTCAACATCATCCTTTAAAGCCAATAGTTCAGGGATTTCATAAGAGGCAGTAACCATGTTTTTTTTATATTTCAAACACGATTTCGCTACTTTAATATGCAATGGTTTCGGGACCATACTTATTACTACATCTGAATCTTTAATTACATTATCGAGTGTATTGGTGTTGTTATCTGCCCAGCCTAAAGCTTTGCCCATTGGTCTGTTTCCTATTATATTTTCAGCTTTCTCTAATGTGCGATTTAGCATAATAACTTTATAGCCGATTTTATCTATAAAATAATCAACCATCGGTTTCGTCATCAAACCTGCTCCAATAATTGCTATAGTTTTCATGTTTCTTCCTTTTGTAATTAGTTGTTATTAAATTTGTATAACCGGGTAGCTTACGCCCCAAAGAACCGTACGTGCGGCTTTCGTCGCATACGGCTCAAGCGCATTTATGCGCATACTCCGTGCGGGGACACCCGGCTGTTAACGTTGGTTTCCTTACCACTAAAAGTAGTGATTTGTTTACAT
>QMPQ01000058.1 GCA_003648635.1 Bacteroidota bacterium
ATGCCTGCTATACTTGCCACCCGGATGTTCATGAAGACGGACTGGTCTATAATATGGCAGGAACGGACATGGGGCGCAATCTGGCCAATGTGCAGACCTTAAGAGATATTGGAGATATTCCACCCTATAAGTGGAACGGAAAGAATCAGACCATCTACAAACAGGATGGTATGCGTTTCTCCACCATCCTTACAAGAACAGAGGCCTTCAGTCATAAGGAGCTGGATGCCCTGGTAGCCTTTATTGAAATCGGGAACCCGAATCCACCCAACCTGCGGTTCAATCCAAATGGTGAACTGACAGCAGCCCAGCAGCGCGGAAAAGAGGTCTTCTACCGCGATTTTGATAATTATGGGAATGAGATTCCGGTGGATAACCGCTGTTACACCTGTCACCCGCCACCCTACTTTACCAATCTCCAGATGACCGATGTGGGTACATTGGCAGACTCGGACGATCCCATGAAATTTGATGTTCCCCAGCTGAACAATGTCTATGAATCTGCACCTTACTTGCACGATGGGAAAGCTCCCACCCTGGAGGAGATCTGGACCATGTTTAACGACAAGGACGAGCACGGGGTGGCTAACGATATGTTGAAGAACGAATTAAATGACCTGGTGGAGTACCTGAAGTCCATCGGCGATGCAGAGAATTACATGGATGAAGCCGAAGTATATGAGGCTTCTGTTTCAAAAAAAAATAAGAAAAAATGAAAAAAACATTGATAATCACAGGCCTCTTCATGTTTATCCCCATGTTGCTGATGGCCTCGGAACCGGAGAAGAAGAGCAGCACCATGCCGGAGTACGGAAAATGGGAGACCTTTACCACCAAAGACGGCTTGCCCGCCAATAAGATCTTTTGCGTACGAGCCGATGGCGACCGGGTCTGGATCGGGACCAGCCATGGACTGGTGCTCTATGAAAACGATGAGTTTAAAACCTTTACCGTGGAAGATGGACTGGCACACCCGGGAGTTCTCTCCATCGATGTAAGTGAACTTACCGGCGACGTCTGGATAGGTACCCTGGGAGGAATGAACCGTTTCTCGGCCGGAGAGTTTGAAACCTTTACCCAGTTCAACAGCGGACTGGCCAATGATGTGATCTATTCGGTGGTGTGTGACAGAGAGCATGTCTGGTGCGCCACCGGTGGCGGTGCGGGCCACTACGATACCTACAAGGAGGAGTGGGCCATCTACACCGAACGCAACGCCCCCATGCACGAGCCGTGGACCTATGGAGTTTGTGCCGGCGACAACAAGGTCTGGATTGCTGCCTGGGGCGGTGGTGTGATTGAGTACCAGTATGAATCCGGAAATTTCAGGGATTACATTGATCCTGACGGCGAGATGGAGATCGACCTCTTTCCCGACGACGGAGTGGTGCACGATATTACCACTGCAGTTTCACATGCCAACGGGATTCTCTGGGTGGCCACCTACTTTGGGATGAGCCGGTACGACGGCAACCACTGGAAGGGCTATTTTGACCATGACAGCGGACTGGCCAGCAACTTTATCAACTTCTTAAAGGCAAAAGATGATGTTGTCTATCTTTGCACCGATGAGGGCTTGAGCACTTTTAACAGCGAAGAGTGGGTTAGCTACAAAAAGACAGCGATGGGAGGAGAACGCCTCTATTGGAAAGATGGAGAGTCTTCCACCAAATCGGATCCCACCGGGATCGCCCACAGCTTCACTATTGGAGTGGATCTCCAGGGTGATGATACCATATGGGTGGCCACCTCCTACGGACTGAGCCGTGGCACAAGAATTAATTAGAATCAGGTAAACAGATTAAGATGATGAAACCAAAACTCATTGCACAGCTCCTGCTACACATCATTACAGGCTTGTTGATCTTCCTGCCTGTTCAACAATCGGCTGCACAGGAAAAGGATGATAACTATGGGAAAACACCCAGTGAGATGCTTCCTTACGGAAACTACCAGGATGCATACATCTATCATTTCCACGAGCCCCAACTATTTTTAGGGGCAGGGCGTGAGAAGAAAGCTCCTTCCGGGCTTACAGAGGTACGCATCGGGGTGCTGGCCCCACTGGCAGGTAATGTGATGTCTCCACAGGGCAACCAGCTACTCCAGGGTGCCATGCTTGCAACCGAGGAGGCCAATGTACGAGGAGGCTACAAAGGACTCCTCTTTAAGGTAATGCCCCACAATGATGTGGGTCTCTGGGGTGCTGCAGCCAATGAAGTGGTCAAGATGAGCGATGAAGGGGCATGGGCCATCCTGGGAACCATCGACGATGTGAACTCCCATGTGGCCATCAGGGTTGCCCTGAAACTGGAGATCCCCGTGGTCAACTGTGGAGATCCCGATCCCACCTTTACCGAAACCGGAATTCCCTGGGTGATCAGGGTGATCGGCGACGACCGCCAGAGCAGCTATGCCCTGGTGGACTACATCCATCATCAGCAGGGACATAAGCGTGTGGCGGTGCTGCGAGCCAACAACCGGTATGGACGTGTGGGGGTGATGGAGTTCCGCGATGCAGCCCTTCGGATCGGATATCCACTGGTACTGGAAGTTCGCTACGACGAAGGAGAGACCACTTATGATGCACAACTTGAACGTGTTAAAAATTCCAATCCCGATGCAGTACTACTCTGGGGAAATGCCCTGGAGATGGGGCTGATTGTAAACCAGATGAAGCAGATGGGAATGGACTACCCGATCTATGCATCGGACCGTTCGGTAAATCCGCAATTCCTGGAAATTGCCGGTAAGAATGCCAACGGGATCATCACCACCTGCCAGTACAATCCCAAGGGAGATTCACCAAAGCTGAAAGCCTTCCAGGCTAATTACAAAAAGCGTTTCGATCAGGAGCCTGATGTATTTGCCGCCCATGCCTACGATGGCATGAACCTGATCATCGAATCGATCCATATGGTGGGATTGAACAAGGCACTGATCAGGGATAAGCTCACCGACCTGAAGACATTCCAGGGTTACGAAGGAGTCACCGGCGAGATTATTCTGGATGCCTCATGGGCCGATATCGGCCCCATCTGGATGGCCGAGATCAAAGAGGGGGATTATATCTTCTCCCCTGCCTCATGGAAATGGAAATAGACCAACCACTGATAAACCTATAGAGAGATGGAAGCAGATTCGTGCAGTATTGGGACTTTAATCAAAACAGATGACCCCGAACTGGTCCGCAGAAGTGCCAGGCCGGAAGGAACCATAGTCGATGTCAATGGCATCAAGATTGGTGGCAAGGAAATTGTAATCATGGCCGGACCATGTGCCGTTGAGACTGAAGAACAATTAAGTGAGACTGCCAAAAGTGTCAGGGCCGGTGGTGCTTCACTCCTGAGAGGCGGCGCCTTTAAGCCACGCACCTCCCCATACAGCTTTCAGGGTCTTGGTAAGGAGGGGCTGGAGATGCTGGAGAGGGCCAGAAACGAAACTGGTTTGTCGGTAGTCTCTGAAGTGATGGATACCCGCCAGGTGGAGACAGTCGCCAGGTATGTAGATATGCTGCAGATCGGTTCCCGGAACATGCAGAACTTCCCGCTTTTAAAAGAGGCAGGACGGACCTCAAAGCCAATTCTTCTGAAAAGGGGAATGATGGCCACCATCGATGAGTACCTACATGCAGCTGAGTATTTACTTTCCCAGGGTAATACACAAGTCGTGCTGTGCGAAAGAGGCATCCGGACTTTTGAATCGTCCACACGCTACACCCTCGATCTGAATGCCATCCCGGTACTCAAGCAACGTACCCACCTGCCTGTGATTGTCGACCCCAGTCACGGAACAGGTGTACGATCACTGGTTCCAACTATGGCAAAGGCATCTCTTGCCGCTGGCGCAGACGGGCTCCTGATGGAGGTGCACTACAGGCCCGAAGAGGCGCTGTGCGATGGTTCGCAATCACTCTACCCTGAAGAGTTCGGGATGATGATGGGAGATCTAAGGAAAATTGCGGAGGCAGTGGGCCGCTCCATTCACGTGCTCTAAATCTGCCAGGCATTGACCCGGCTTGTTCCATACCTTGTTATACTAGTACTCGCTCTCCCTTTTAGAGCTGTGTCGCAGGAGCCAATAGCCATTGGGCTTCTTCTCCCCGATCTTAGCCATACAAAAGTGATATCTGCAGCAGAACTTGCCATTGATCGGGCCAATGCTGCTGGTGGCTACATGAACCGGGAATTCAAATTGGTGATTCGCACAGCTGAAGGTTTCTGGGGTGCAGGCTCCAAAGAATCGGTCAGTCTGGTTTACGAGGACCAGGTACGCGCTATCATTGGTTCATTGGATGGCAGAAACGGGCACCTGGCCGAACAAGTGGCCACCAAATCACATCTCACCTATATCGAGACCTATGCCACCGAACCAACGCTCTCCCAGGCTTTTGTTCCCTGGTTTGTGCGGGTAGTTCCCAACGACAATCAGCAATCGCTCACCATTCTTAAGCAAATCGCTAAGGAAGGCGGAGGAAAAATAGGCATTCTCTCCAAAGAGACATACGACACCAGGTATGCCGTCAAGAGCCTTACTAAAGCCGCAGCTGGCGAGACCGGTATGCCCCCCCTTATTCTCGATCTGGATACCACAAGCAATATCCAGGACGATGTCCTTGAAAAAATTCTGGGCAACAATATAAATCACCTGGTGATTCCTTTAGATGCCTTGTACCTGAAAGATTTAATAAAGACACTGGGCAAAGAAAAACCGGAGCTCAAAATTTACGGGACCTTGCATTTTTCCATTGGCCTGGAGAATCGAAAAGATGCCTGGGATTCTTATGAAGGGATCTATATGGTAAGTCCTCATCTAGACAGAGATAAATACAGCGCTCTGCCCAATAGCCAATCAGCATATATGTACGACGCAGTAAATCTGGTGATCAACGCCATTGAACAGGTCGGGACAGAACGTGAAGCAATAACAGATTACATCTCTAAATCGGACTATTCTAAAGGTGTTACAGGAAGCATCTCCTTTGATGAACTTGGAAACAGGCAGGGTGCCTCTACCCTGATCCGCATCCAAAATGGAGTACCCCAATTGATTAATCCTTTAAACTAATAAACATGCGATCCACACTAAAGCTGTTGACCCTTGCGACCTTCTCTCTGAGCATGATCATCCTAACATTGAGTTGCGAGCAACAATCCATGGAAACACCGCCCAATATCATTTATATCCTGGCCGACGACCTGGGATATGGAGATGTCTCAGCCATGAACCCCGAGGCTGCCTGGGAGACCAAACACATCGACCGGATTGCCAGTGAGGGGATGCGATTCACCGATGCTCATAGCGGTTCTGCAGTTTGTTCTCCTACCCGCTATGGAGTGCTGACAGGAAGATATTCCTGGCGAACCCGTCTTAAAGAGGGAGTGCTCTGGAGCTGGGATCCCCCTCTGATCCAGCAGGGCGAAACCACAGTAGGATCCCTTTTGCAGGGAGAAGGATATACCACTGCCTGCGTAGGTAAGTGGCACCTGGGCCTGGGCTGGCAGTACCATACAGAGAACCCAGATAGTGTTGACTTTTCCAAAGCAGTGACCGGCGGACCAAGCGCTTTGGGATTCGACTATTTTTTTGGTATTACCGCCTCACTGGATATTCCCCCCTATGTCTATTTTGAAAATGATCTCCCCACCATGGTCCCTGCCAAATATACCCGGAACACCTCTAAATACAGCTGGTGGAGAAAGGGATTAACCGGCGATGATTTTGTACATGAGGAAGTACTTCCCGTTCTGACCCAAAAAGCACTTGGCTTTATTGATAGTCATGTTGCCGACAAAACAGATAAGCCCTTTTTCCTTTATTTCCCCCTTCCTGCTCCACATACCCCTATACTCCCAACTGACGAGTTCAAAGGGAAAAGCGGGACCAATCCATATGGGGATTTTGTGCTGCAGGTGGACCATAGCGTAGGACAGATCCTGAAATCGCTTGAAGAACACGGGATTACCGATGAAACACTTATTATCTTCACCAGCGACAATGGCTGTTCCCCTGAGGCCAATTTCGAAGAGTTAGCTAAATACGGACACAAGCCCAGTTATCACTTCAGGGGACATAAAGCAGATATTTATGAAGGAGGACACCGGGTTCCCTTCATGGTACGCTGGCCCGGACATATCAAAGCGGGAGGAGAAAGCAATGAGGTGATCTGTCTGACCGACCTGCTGGCCACTGTGGCGGATATTGCAGGAACAAGCCTGGATGCTTCATCAGGAGTGGACAGCTACTCCATGCTCCCTGCAATGCTTGGAACGCAAAACCATCCGCAAAGAGAAGCCACCATACATCATTCCGTCAATGGATCCTTTGCCATAAGAAAAGGACCCTGGAAACTGATACTATGTCCGGGGTCAGGTGGGTGGAGCGATCCCAAACCCAAGTCCCGCGGCATCGAGTTACTCCCTCCCTATCAGTTATATAATCTGGACGATGATCCTGGTGAAACTGAAAACTTGCTGGACCACTACCCCGAAGTGGTGGAGGAACTTTCAGCACTATTAAAACAAAGTATTGAAAACGGGAGAAGCACAGTCGGACCCAAACAGGCTAATGTAGCTTCAGATATCTGGCCAGGACTCAGATGGATGGAGGAGTAAAGTTAAGCTCTTCTACAAAAATATCCTGAAAATCCTCTTCCGACTCCAGCTTGACATGACGGGTAAGAGCTAATAACTCACTAGCAAATTTTATGTCGGAAAAAAGAAACATCTTGGCCCCGATTAGAGCCGTATTGCCCAGTTTATGGAAACGATCTGGAGGAAAACACATCATACCCGTGCGGACCATCTTCTCCAGGTTAATATAATTACCAAAGGCGCCTGCAATATAGATATGTGATACCTCGTCGCTGGTAACTCCCAGCTTCCTCCTCAGGATCTTCAAACCGGCAGCAATGGCAGCTTTAGCAAGCAGGAACTCCTGGATATCTTTGGCTGATAGTCTAACTTGATCTGTCAAAGCCAGCTCTAAATCTCCCGAGATAATCTCGCCGAACTCACCGAGCATACCGTCTTCCAGCAGCACAGCCACCGCATCAATCAGTCCACTACCACAAATCCCTTTAGCAGGAACATTTCCAATCACACTGCATAATAATCCATCCTCAGTATTTGCAACAGATGATATGGCACCTGTGCTTGCCAGCATCCCCATGGAAATAGATGCACCCTCAAAAGCCGGACCTGCAGCAGTGGAGGAACATAATAAGGTCTCACTGTTCCCTACTACAATTTCCCCGTTGGTACCCAGATCCACCAAAACGGAATATTCTTTCCTGCGCCACATCCCCGTTGCATGAATTCCTGCAAGAATATCACTTCCCACAAAGCTGCCTATTGAAGGATAGAAAGATATCTGCCTGCAATCTATATCCCATTCCAATTCTGAAGCATTAAAATGCCGGACACCAAGATTGGACGATTCAAAGGGATAGAAGGATAAAGATTTTATATCATATCCGCAAAAAAGATGCTGCATTACTGTATTTCCAACAAGCACAAGCCGGTCAATGGAGATCTCACTTCCATCTAAGAGCTTCAAGATCATTTGTCCAATTTCTTCCCGGATCAGGCGGGTAAGTTCAGAAGCATTGCCTGCGAGTGCCGCTTCGAGTCTTGAGATCAGATCGCTTCCCCAAAGCCGCTGGGGATTCAATGCTGTTTCAACGCCCAGCACCTTCGCAGTGGACAGCTCCACCAGCTGTGCTACCAGGGTGGTAGTTCCCAGATCCACTGCCACACCATAACCTTCACGCGATTCAAATGAGAAGAGGGTATCATCGGCCTGGATCATAGCCTCATACTGCCCCACTTCCAACACCAGGTCCCCTTCAGCACGGCTCATACAGGCAAGCCTCCATTCAGGACTTAGGCCCAAGTCCTGTAGTTTTCTCTTATGCTTCGGATCAGCGGAGATCTCCCCCTGCAGTAACTTCACCTTGCATTTGCCGCAAGTACCCTTTCCCCCACATGGGAATTCAACGCCGAATTCATGAAGAACATCAATCAACGAACTACCTCTGGGTGCAGTTATTTGCTTATCCAGGGGATGTAGCCGGATCTGAACAGTCTGCAAAGCTTAGGCAGCAAGTTCCTTCAGATACTCAACAGCTCCCCTTGGATCAGGAGAGTAGAAATCGGCTCCGATCTTGCTTCTGAACTCATCACTTAAGGGAGCTCCGCCAACAAGTATCTTGGTATCGGGATGTGTATCTTTGATCTTCTTTACTATCTCCTCCATATTCGCCATGGTTGTGGTTAAGAGGGCTGAAAGTCCCACCACGGCTCCTGGGTTCTCTGAAACTGCCTGGCTAAAGGCATCTTCATTTACATCCACACCCAGGTCGACAATGGTCCATCCGCCTCCTTCTACCATCATGGCCACCAGGTTTTTCCCAATGTCATGCAAATCACCTTTCACTGTTCCAATGATAAATGTCCCCTTGGTTTTTACATCACCACTTTGAAAAAAGGGTTTCAAATGTTTCATGGCCGCTCCCATGGCTTTAGCCGACATCAGCATCTGAGGTACAAAAATTTTATTCTCAGAGAACTTCTGTCCAACCCGGTCCATTGCAGGTACTAATGCTTCAGTTAGAATATCTGATGGAGCAACACCATTGGCCAAAGCCTGACAGGCAAATTCATCGGCTCCATCCTGACCTTTCATCTGAGGGGGAAATGGGGAGTTAAGATCTACTTTTCCGAATTCAACAGCTTCACTCAGTTTTGATAATAAAGGATCCATAAAATATTGAGGTTTTGTTCCTTGTAAAAATAGCATTTCTGAACCAGTATGTTGATATTACTTTCACTGTTTATGATGCTATTTTGATTAACTTACCAGTTTAAAACAATATTAAACCACTATGAAGGAGCTGCTTGAGCAGATTAAACTTAGCCCGGATGAATCCTATTACATCGGAATTTTCCAGGATCACATTGATCAGAGTAGATGGCACTATCACCAGGAGTATGAGCTTAGCTTTATTACTGAGGGTTCGGGCAGAAGGATTGTTGGTGATTCAGTGGAAGAGTTTCACCCGGGCGATCTGATCTTCATTGGCCCGCGAATCCCCCATGTGTGGTTCTCAGAAACCCCCATGCTCAACCAGCATTCAGGACGAACACTGGAATCGGTCTATCTACTATTTAATCAGGCCATTCTGCCCGATGAACTCACCTCCCTTCCAGAGTTTCGCCATGTGAACCGGGCTATGCAATTGGCGGAAAGAGGCATTCGTATCACCGGTGATACACTTAACCAGGTAAGCCGGATCATGCTGCAACTTCCCTACCTGTCGGGTTTGAAGCGGCTGATGCTGTTTTACGAGATTATGGACATTATCGGGATGAGCCAATCTTTCCAGTTCCTAGCGAGTGAAAGTTATGCCAGATCAAAATTTGAAGCAGCCAACAACAGGGTAAAAGGGATTCATGAGTTCCTGATGCTCAACTACCGAGAAGAGATTAACCTGAAGGAGATTGCCGGGATCGTTCATATGGCACCTGCATCGGCCTGCAGGTTTTTCAAATCCTCCACCGGGCTTACTATTTTTGAGTACCTGAACAAGATCAAGATTGATTACGCCTGTAAGCTTCTGCTAAATACCGATCTGAATATTGTGGATATCTCTTACGATTGCGGATTCAATAACCTGAGCCATTTCAATAAACAATTTCGAAAATTCATCGGTAAGACTCCCAGTCAGTTCAGAAAACTGAGGAGTGTACCTAACTATAATAAATAGTGTTTTTTATACAATTTGAAATAATATGTCAATATTGCATCATAACTGGGTAATTGGGAGTAGCATTGAGAACGCCAAACCGAATAATTTTACCTTCACTAATTAAAACTTACCGAATGAATGACCTTGATATAGCAAAAAAAGTCAAGCTTCAGCATATCACCTCCATAGCAAACAAGCTGGGTATAGACGAAGATGATATAGAAATGTTTGGTAAGTACAAGGCCAAACTACCTCTTCTGCATATAGATGAGAAGAAGGTAAAACAGAGTAAACTGATCCTGGTATCGGCCATCTCCCCCACCCCCGCCGGTGAAGGAAAAACCACTGTATCTATTGGTCTTTCAGAGGGTCTGAACAGGTTAGGGAAGAAAACCACTGTGGTCCTCAGGGAACCCTCACTGGGACCCATCTTTGGGATCAAGGGAGGGGCCACCGGCGGTGGATACTCCCAGGTACTTCCCATGGAAGACATCAATCTCCATTTTACAGGCGACTTTGCAGCCATTGAGAAGGCACATAACCTGCTTTCGGCAGTAATTGACAATAACATACAGAGCAGGACCGACGGTTTGGGGCTGGACGCACGTACCATTTCCTGGAAAAGGGTGATGGATATGAACGATCGCTCACTACGCCGTATTATTGTGGGACTCGGGGGCACCACCTCCGGAGTGCCCAGGGAGACCGGATTTGATATAACGGCGGCTTCAGAGATCATGGCCATCCTCTGCCTTGCAGACGATATCCATGATCTGAAAATCAGGCTGGGAAACATTTTTGTGGGATATACGCACCGGAGGGAGCCCATCTTTGCCCGTGACCTGAAAGCAGAGGGGGCCATGGCTGCCCTGCTCAAGGATGCTATCAAACCAAACCTGGTTCAAACCATAGAAGGAAATCCGGCTATTATTCATGGTGGGCCCTTTGCCAATATAGCCCAGGGAACCAATTCGGTGATCGCCACCAAGATGGGGATGACTTTCTCCGACTATACGGTAACAGAAGCGGGATTTGGATTTGATCTGGGTGCAGAAAAATTCTTTGATATCAAATGTCAGAGTGCTGGCTTATCACCCAAAGCAGTTGTACTGACCACCACCGTCCGGGCACTGAAATACCATGGCGGCGCTGATCTAGAATCCCTTACAATCCCAGATCCAGAAGCCCTGAAAAAGGGGCTTCCCAACCTGGAAAAACATTTGGAAAACATCAAACAGTTTAATGTTACCCCAATCATAGCAGTGAACCGCTTCAGTACCGACTCGGAAGAGGAAATCGCCCTGGTTGTGGAGAAAGCCAAATCGCTGGATATCGAATGTGCCGTTGCCGATCTCTGGGCCAAAGGGGGTGAAGGAGCCATTGAGCTTGCAAAGAAGGTAGTTGTTATTGCAGAGTCAGATCCTCCAATATTTAATCCCATGTATGACTGGAGCTGGGATGTGAAAAAGAAGATTGAAACACTGGCCACAAAGATCTATGGTGCCGAACATGTAGATTACTCTCCTCAGGCCAAAAAGGACCTTAAAAAGATAGCTGAACTGGGATTGGAACAATTACCGGTCTGTATTGCCAAGACTCAAAAGTCTCTCTCTGACAATCCCGCTCTGCTGGGCAGGCCAAAAGACTTTATCATCACTGTACGTGAGATTGAAATTGCATCGGGTGCAGGATTCCTGATCCCCATCACCGGTAATATTATGCGGATGCCCGGTCTGCCTGCTCACCCAGCGTCGGAGAACATAAGCATTGACAATAATGGCAATATCACAGGTTTAATGTAGTAACTAGTGCCTGGCAATAAAAACTGAAGAAATGAAGACTATACTAAAAGGAAAAACAAGTGAAGTTATCATCGATACAGATGGTCCGGTGGTCATAATAGGTGAAAGTATCAATCCAACCCGTAGGAAGAAACTGGTGGAGACCCTCAAGGCCCATGATTTTGAATTTGCCCTTCAACTTGCAAAAACGCAGATTGAAGATGGAGCCGATGTACTGGATGTGAATGTGGGATTCCCGGGAGTAGATGATGAAACGCTGCTACCCTTAACTATTAAGGCGATCCAGGAGGCATTTGACATTCCGATCTGTCTGGATTCCCCCAATCCCTTAGCCATAGAAGCTGCCCTGAAGGTGGCCGAAGGAAAACCATTGATTAATTCGGTCAATGGAGAAGAGAAATCCTTGCAGGCAATCCTGCCGCTGGCAAAAGAGCATGGAGCAGCTGTGATTGGCCTGGTGATGGACGACGACGGAATTACCCACGATCCTGAGTGCAGATTTAAAATTGCTGAAAAGATTCTAAACCGAGCCGTTCAGAAGGGAATTCCTAAGGAGGATGTGGTCATCGATCCCCTGGCCATGGCGGTCAGTGCCGATCCCAAAGCATGTATGGTCACCCTGGAAACTATTAAGCTGGTTCATGACCGACTGGGACTTAATATAACACAGGGAGCCAGTAATATTTCCTTTGGTCTGCCCAACAGGGTAGAACTGAACAATGCACATATGGCTATCTCCATATGGAACGGACTTACCTGTCCCATTGCCAACCCGGCCAAAATCACCGCCTTTGTCAGGTCCATGGACCTGATCAGGAGTCGGGATGAATATGCAATGAGATTTACTGAATTTTTTTATAGCCAGGAGGCTTTGAAGAATGCTTAATAGTTATTGGTTAATGCTTAATTAAAAACAACTGATGTCCTTATTTACTCCAGGCAGAAGGTGGCAACCTCCATTTTTCCCCTTTAAAAAAGAACCATTTGGAAAGAGAGTTCTTAGAAGTATAGAAAGATGGACCAAGGGACCCATGTTTGGTTGCAGAATGTGTGGAAACTGCCTGCTGCAGGAAACTGCCTTCATATGTCCCATGGAATGCCCCAAGGGAATGCGCAACGGCCCCTGTGGTGGGTCCACACCGGAGAAGTGTTACGTGGATGAAACACGTCCATGCATATGGTATAAGATCTATGAACGCTCTTTCAAAATGGGACGAGAGCATATGTTGCTTGAAGTGCTGCCTCCACTGGACTGGGACAAGGTTGGTACAGAAACATGGGGAGATGTGGCCCGCTCAGTCCGAAAGTATGGCACAGGGAGCTTTATTAGAAAGCGCTTTTCTGACAACAAAGAGAAGAAACAGCAGTCATGGGAGGCCGTCTTTCAGCCAGTCAGACAACCTCACTGGTGGGCTGGTGATTCTCTATACCACGCTCCGGCCTATGACTTACCTTTCTCCAGGCTGGAAAAAGAATTGAAGTCAGGTAAATTTGTAATCACTGCCGAAGTCTCCCCTCCCCTGAGCACTGCCACCGGAAAATTGAAGCGCGATATTACTATGGTAAAAGAGCTGGTTGCAGCAGTAAACTTTACCGATAGCGCCTCTGCCAGTCCACGCATGTCGAGTATGGCATGCAGCAAAATAGCTGCAGAACTGGGTGCTGATCCGGTGCTCCAGATTGCAGCCAGGGACAAAACCCGCAGTGGATTGCAGTCCGATATCACGGGTGCCAATGTGATGGGTGTTCATAATGTACTCTGCATTACGGGCGACAATGCCCGGATTGGCCCCACTCCCACCAGCAACACCAATATACTGGATATGGATGCTGTCCAGATGCTATGGATACTTAGAAGAATGAGGGATGAAGGGATCTACCTGGATGGTCGAAAAATGAAAAGTCCACCCAGATTATTCCTGGGAGCTGCAGCCTCTCCTTTTGCTTCAGAACAAAGGTTCCAGGCACTCAGGGAGGAAAAGAAGATCAATGCAGGGGCACAGTTTTTTCAGACCAACCTGATTTACGATCCCGAGGGACTGGATCTCTGGCTCGAAGCTCTGGACAAACGAAACATCCTTGATAAGGTCTATATCCTGGCAGGTGTAACCCCCATTAGAAGTAAGCGGATGGCGCAATATCTGCACCACAACATACCGGGAGTCAGAGTTCCCCAGCCGATCCTGGACCGTTTCGATGAGGCCAAAGAAGATGATTACGAAGAGCTGGGCGTGGAGATAGCCCTGGAGATTATTGAAAAAATCAAGGATAAACAAGGTATCAATGGTCTTCACCTGATGTCGGTAGGCTGGGAAGCTATTGTACCTCGCATTCTCAGTGATGCCGGTTTAAGTCAATTTCAAGGAAATCAGTAACTTCTTTCAACCACCTTTCCTGTACAAAAGCAACATGGTCTGGATGCTGGTTATAGATATCATAGTCATCCTGATTGGCAAAAACCATTGAAAATCCATATTGGAAGTCATTCTTTTTGCTGACCTGTTTGAAAGCTTGAAAATTGCGTACAACCGGAATAGCAGTCAAAATCCGCGTACCATCTTCCAGGAATGTTCTGGCTTCAACGGAACCCTCCTGATAGGGCAAATTAAAGATGACCATATGCTGAATCTCTAAATCGTTCAATTCACAATCTTTCATCTTAATGTTGTTTGAATTAGTCGTGGAACAGGAATCCGCAAGGGCAAGTATTCCAATTAATATGAATGTGTAGGTAATTCTTTTCATACTGAAGTGCTTAATTCATGATAGTATTATTTAATATGGAAGTTGGCAGAGATCACCTGCACACCAAGCTCCTTGCTTCGTTTACCAGGTGATCCGTTGCCCACATATACTCTGTACTCACCTGGTACCACTTCAGCCTCACCCTCCTGGTTGAACTGCTCAAGGGTCTGGCTGTTAAGTTTGAAAGACACCTCCGTGCTCGAGCCCTTCTCCAGCGTGACCCTGGTAAAATTCTTCAATGACCAGCGGGGCTGAATTCCATCCGGATCGGGAACTGAGACATAGAGCTGCACGACTTCATCAGCATCCAAATCCCCATTGTTCTTTACTTTTACGGAAACAGTCAGTGACTCATCAGCAGCTATCTCCTCCCTGTCGAGATGGAGATCATTGAATGAAAACTCGGTATAGGAGAGTCCATAACCAAAGGGATAGAGCGGTTTCGAACTTATGTATCTGTAAGTACGCTCTTTCATGGAGTACTCCTCGTATGGGGGTAATTGATCAACTGATTCTGGGAAAGTGAGTGGCAATTTTCCAGAAGGTACTTCATTTCCGAAAATTAGATCGGCTACGGCAGATCCACCCTCCTGTCCGGGATACCATACCCAGAGGATGGCATCGGCCAGCTCCTCCACTTCAGGCATGGTAATGGGACTGCCGCCTGTCATCACCACAATCACCGGATTATCATGTCCCTCTTTCAATTTTCTAAGATACTCCAGCTGGTTGGCGGGTAGATTCAAATCCAGCCGGTCGCCCAGACTGGGAGATGCCAGCGATTCGCCCTCTTCCCCTTCCAGTAACTGAGAGATACCCAATACAACTATGGTGGCCTCATGGTCCTTTGCTCCACCACTGGCCCAATCCACCGGATTGATATTTTTAACGGACTCCTGTGCCCCCATCCTGTAGTCGACCGTGGTTCCGGCACTTACCCTGGAGGTGATCCCCTCCAGTATATTCACCAGCTTGTTGCTGAGACCATAGTAGTTACCCAATAGTACAGTGCTATTATTAGCCTGCGGGCCCGTGATATAAAGGGTTTTTAGATCCTTTTTTAACGGAAGTACTCCATTATTTTTCAAGAGCACCATGGATTTCAGTGCTGCCTCATAGGCAATCTCTTCATGCTCTTCGCAGTTGATGACACTTTCATCAATATCATTGTAGGGATTCCAGGAAGGAGGATCAAACAGTCCCAGCTCAAAGCGTGTAATAAACAGAGTCGCCAGTCGCTGATCTATGGTGGCCTCGGTGACCAGTCCCCGATCCAGAGCCTCTTTCAGGGCAGGAAAAGAATTCCCGCAATTAAGACTCACTCCATGATTCAGTGCCATTGCAGCTGATTCAGCCACATCGCCGGTCACTTTATGACCAGTATGAAAATCCTGGATGGCCCAACAGTCACTCAGGAAATGACCCTGAAAGCCCCAGGTGTCCATCAGAATGTCCTGGTAAAGCAGGTTACTGGCACAGGCAGGTTCTCCAAGAACCCTGTTATAAGCTCCCATCACCGACTCCACATTGACTTCTGTTACCAGTGCTTTAAATGCGGGCAAATAGGTCTCATGTAAATCTTTCATGCTAGTGATGGCATCAAACTCATGCCTCAGTGCCTCCGGACCGGAATGTACTGCATAATGTTTGGCACAGGCACCTGACTTCAGGTATTTGGGGTGATCTCCCTGCAATCCTCTAACTACTTCCATACCCAGTTGTGCTGTGAGGTATGGATCCTCTCCATAGGTCTCCATTCCCCTTCCCCATCTGGGATCCCTGAATATATTCACATTGGGAGTCCAGAAGGTAAGTCCTGCATACTGAGCATAGTTCCCCAGTTCCTGTGAAATGGCAAATTTTGCTCGTCCTTCATCCGAGACAGCCGTAAAAACACGATGAATCAGTTCCCTGTCGAAGGTGGCTCCCATGCCAATAGGCTGAGGAAATACTGTTGCCCTCCCATTGCGTGCCACCCCATGCAGTGCTTCACTCCACCAATTATATTCGGGGACACCCAATCGCTCAATAGCTGCCGCGTCATAGGTGAGTTGACTTATCTTTTCTTCGATGGTCATTTCATCAATAAGCAGTTGAAGTCGATCTTCAAAGACAATCGCGGGATTGTACCAGGGAAAATCATATTCAGTGCTTTCTGTAACATCGCTACTACTGTTGTTGGAGCTGCAGCTAAGCAGAAAAACAGACAGAATGATTAGGGTAATACGCTGGGACATAGCTTTATAAATTTAATGTTAAAAAAAATGAGGGAGCCTGCTCCCTCATTACTAATATTATATGTCATTATTCAACTCTATACATCGATATTGGCATACTTGGCATGCTTCTCGATAAACTCTCTGCGGGGAGGTACCTCATCACCCATCAGCATGGAGAAAATACGATCAGCCTCTGCTGCGCTATCGATGGTTACCTGCCTGAGCGTCCTGAACTCTGGGTTCATAGTGGTATCCCAGAGCTGCTCAGCATTCATCTCACCCAGACCCTTGTAACGCTGGATATGAACACCCGACTCTTTTCCACCGCCTATCTCTTCAATAAAGGCTTCACGCTCCTCTTCACTCCAGCAGTATTTTTCCTTTTTACCCTTGCGTATCAGGTAAAGTGGTGGTGTGGCAATATAGAGATATCCATTTTGGATCAGTTCATTCATATACCTGAAGAAGAAGGTCATGATCAGGGTTGCAATGTGGGAACCGTCCACATCGGCATCCGTCATAATGATAATTTTATGGTAACGCAGACCTTCAAGATTCAAGGCTTTGCTGTCCTCCTCGGTCCCCATCTTCACACCCAGGGCAATAAAGATGTTTTTGATCTCTTCATTCTCATAGATCTTATGGACCATTGCCTTCTCCACATTCAGGATCTTTCCCCTGAGTGGCATAATGGCCTGGAACGCTCTGTCCCTGCCCTGTTTGGCAGTCCCCCCTGCCGAGTCACCCTCCACCAGGTAGATCTCAGTCAGTGCAGGATCCTTTTCTGAACAGTCGGCCAGTTTTCCTGGCAATCCGGCCCCTGATAGTACATTTTTGCGCTGAACCAGCTCCCTGGCTTTCCTTGCTGCATGACGTGCAGTGGCTGCCAGGATCACCTTGGATACAATTTGCTTGGCATCTTTGGGATGTTCCTCCAGGTAGTGTGCCAGTGAGCCACTTACAGCCTGATCCACTATACCCATAATATCGGAGTTCCCCAGCTTGGTTTTGGTCTGACCTTCAAACTGCGGTTCTGCCACCTTAACAGAGATAATGGCTGTCAAACCCTCGCGAAAGTCATCCCCACTGATATCAAACTTCAGTTTGGCCAGCATCCCACTTTTCTCAGCGTAAGTTTTCAGGGTCCGGGTCAGACCCCTCCTGAAACCACTCAGGTGTGTTCCACCTTCAATGGTATTGATATTATTCACATAGGCGTGGACGTTCTCCGAGAATGAGGTGTTGTACTGGAGAGCAATCTCGACGGGAACATCATTCTTTTGTGTTTCAATATGTACTGTATCTTCAATCAGTGATTCACGGGTAGCATCCAGAAAAGCTACAAACTCTTTAAGCCCTTCCTCTGAATAGAATTCATCATGGCGGTAACCATTTTCACCATTTCCATTGCCATTGCCGTTCCCATTTAAATTCTCCTCCTTCTCACGCATATCTATGATATTGAGATGGATTCCCTTATTCAGGTAAGCCAGCTCTCTTAGACGCGATGCCAGGATCTCGTACTTAAATTCAGTTACCGTAAAAATGGTATCATCAGGTTTAAAAGTGATAATGGTACCGGTCTTATCGGTGGTCCCCACTTTTGCAACCGGTCCGTCCGGAATCCCCTTTTGATAGGTTTGGACATGGATCTCGCCGTCCCTGTGCACTTCTGCTTTCAGGGTTCCTGAGAGCGCATTCACACAGCTTACCCCCACACCATGCAATCCGCCCGAAACCTTGTAGGAATCTTTGTCAAATTTACCACCGGCATGTAGCACTGTCATTACTACCTCCAGGGCAGATTTTCCCTCCTTCTCGTGCATATCGATGGGAATGCCGCGACCATCATCCACAACCGTAACGGAGTTATCTTCATTGATGGTTAGATCAATTACGTTACAGTGACCTACCAGCGCCTCATCTATAGAGTTATCAATCACCTCATAAACAAGGTGATGTAAGCCTTTTTCACTTACATCGCCTATATACATGGCAGGACGTTTACGTACTGCTTCTAGTCCTTCGAGAACCTGTATACTATCCGCGTCATAATTCTTCTTGTTCAACTCTTCGCTCATTATCTCTCTTCTTTATGTTCTAAAATGATGATTTACAAACCATCATTTATACTTCCGATATTTTAATGTGATTATGTTCCCTTCGATAAACCTGTAAACGGCTTTCGCCCCCTCTCTATACCAATCCAGATAATTATTTTTAAATGCCTGACTATCAATTGCTTAAAATTCGATTTTAGCATCTCTAATAATTCAGGTAAAAATAGCAATAAAAATTGATTTTGCAAGCACGGAAAGCGTTGAAAACCAGTGAAGTTATTAACAGAAAACCCTTGAAATTTCGAGCTTAGTTCTTGGTTCCAAAATCAAGCTTGTGATTCACCTCTCTGAGCACTCTGTTGGCCAATCTCTTCTCGTACCTTTCCATAAATGAA
>QMPQ01000059.1 GCA_003648635.1 Bacteroidota bacterium
AATATGTCTATACAAACAATGTTGCAACATATTTGTTCAATATTAGAATTCGAACAGTCAAAGCAGTATGACTAATTGATCAAATTAATAGAGTGTAGAGCTGAAATATCAGAACAGTTTTAGGGCAAATCATGGTAAAGGTTCAGCTAAGCTGAAAAACCTAACAAGAAACTGTTAATCTGTCAGAATATAATTAAATGTTAAAAAAAGCAAAAATCGTTGACAGTGATCAAAAAATAATTAGTTTTGCACGATTAAACAAATACAGTCGGTTATTATAATAATTGCGAATGACAACTCCGGTTACAAGAAATAAAATAATTAAGGTGGCCTCGAAATTATTTGGACACTCCCCCCAGACCCCCCTTTTTCATCATCATTAGCATCATTAAAAGTTAGTGTTTTATATTTTTGTAAATCTAAAGGCAGAGTTATTCTGGTTATTAACACATTTTCTTTTTTGCTTACTTTTTTCTTTTGTCAACATCTTCATTTTCTGTTAATATCATGCAGCCGTTTTGTACAACGTTGCCGGTATCTTCCGACCAATACCCTGATGATGCTTGATGTGGTTGTAATATTGAATAAACGTCTTTACCCCCTTATACAAATCAAGCCCGTTATCAGCCGGATACAAGTATACATGATCGTTTTTTAAAGTCCGGAAAAACCTCTCAATAAAAATATTATCTACAGCGCGACCCTTTCCATCCATACTGATCCGAATGTCTTCTTCCTTCAGATATGACACCCAGTCTTCACAAGTGAACTGGCTACCCTGGTCAGAGTTTACAATCTCAGGTTTCCCATGATCCTTGATGGCCTGTTTCAGCACGGATAGAGAAGCATCCGCATCAAGGGTGTTGGATATCCCCCAGCCAACAATATAACGGCTGTAAACGTCTATTATGGCCGTTAAATACAAGAACCCATTCTTCATTGGTATATAACTAATGTCGATTTCCCAAACCTGGTTTGAACGGTTTATATCCAGACCTTTAAGCAGATAAGGATGAATATACTTCCTCAAACCCAATTTACTAAGGTTCTTCTTTGGATAAATCGCCATCAATCCCATCAGCCGGAGCAGCCTGCGAACCCGCTTGTGGTTAACCAAAAAACCAAGGGTGAAAAGAAGATCCTGAACATTAAGTACTCCTTCGGCAGGATGTTTCAGATAATGCTCATCCATGATACGCATGATCTCCAGGTTTTCCTGACTTTCTCCCTTTGGAGTATAGTATAAACAGCTTCTGTGAATCGATAAGAGTTCACACTGTTTCCGTATGCTCAGTTTGTGCTGAATATCAACAAGCTTCTGGAGCTGGTTCATCGTACGGTCTTGTTTAAGCTTTTTTTTAGGAAGTCGTTCTCTACTTCCAATTGCCCGATCTTAGCATAAAGCGTATCTGGATCAACTCCATTGTCTTCTTCGGATTTCTTATCAAAGACCCCTTCTGATTTCTCTAAGAACTCCATTTTCCATTTACTGATCACCGTTGGATGAACTTCATATCGCTTTGATAATTCGGCTAAAGATTCACGCTCCTTAAGTGCGGCAATGGCCACTTGTGCCTTATAAGCACTCGAAAATTTTCTCCTTGTCTTTTTCATAATACACTGGTAAATTTAATTCTTAAAATTCAACTTAACCAGTGGTCCTATTATTGGGGAGTATTATCCTTTTTTGATTTCCCTTTTGCAATAATCCGGTTATAAATCTCATTACAGGATTTATTGTGCTGGCAGGTGGAAAAACCGATGCTTCCGTTTCTTCCGCTACTAGACAAACATTATTAATCCTGGATTTGCCGGGATTTTTTATTTGGAGAGGGTTATAATGACAGCTCGTATATATATTGTATTCACTTATAGTTATGCTAATTTGTGATTATGATAATTTATCGTACCTTTGAAAAAAGGTCAGATGTACGAAAGAACAATAAAAGAGACTATTAGAAGTAAATCAGGAAGAGGTAAAGCGATTATATTGACCGGTCCCCGACAAGTTGGGAAAACTACTCTTTTAAAAACTCAGCTTCTTAAGAAAAATCATCTTTTCCTTGATGCTGATGACCCAACTGTTCGGAATTTACTTAATAATCCAAACACAGAGCAGCTAAAAAGTATCGTTGGTAATAGTAAAATTGTTTTTATAGATGAAGCACAGAGAATTCCAGGCATTGGAATTACATTAAAAATCCTTATAGACCAATTCAAGGATGTACAACTATATGTAAGCGGTTCATCTTCTTTTGATTTATCGAATGAGTTGAATGAACCATTGACCGGAAGAAAATGGGAGTATGAACTTTTCCCAATAAGTTGGGAGGAATTTGAAAGCAAACATGGATATTTAATTTCAGAGCAACAACTTGAAAATCGCTTATTGTATGGCTTTTATCCTGATGTGTTAAACAATCCAGGCGAAGAAAAGGACATTTTAAAGCAGCTGGTAAATAGCTATCTATATCGAGATATCTTGGCCTATTCAAAAATCAGGAAGCCAGAATTTCTGGAAAAACTAGTTCAATCTTTAGCTTTACAACTCGGGAGCGAAGTGAATTATAATGAGCTTTCACAAATTGTTGGAGTAGATAAGAATACGATTAGCAATTACATAACCATTTTGCAGAAAGGTTATGTAGTTTTCAAGCTTGGAAGTTTTAGCGGAAACTTAAGAAACGAAATAAAGAAAAATAAGAAGATCTACTTTTATGACAACGGTATCCGAAACATGATTTTAGGCAACTTTTCCAGTCTTAATCTACGTCAGGATACTGGCGCACTTTGGGAGAATTTCCTAATATCAGAAAGACTGAAACAAAACAATTATAAAGGGAGTCTGGCTAAGATGTATTTCTGGAGAACCAAGCAGCAACAGGAAATTGATCTGGTTGAAGAAACTGCAGGGCGGCTTACAGGTTATGAGTTTAAATGGAATGTGAAACAAAATGTAAGATTGCCTAAAACCTTTATTGAAAACTATAAGGCGAAGCAAGAAATAATTGATAGAAATAATTTTAGGGAATTTGTGGTAATATAACACCAGTGTGCAATATGTGGTGATATTAAGCAATCAGGTCAAATTCAGATTTACAGTTTGGTGTCAGATTTTGGTGTCGGAAAATGCAGGGAATGTGGCTAAATGTAATTCAAAACCTTCGGAAACTCAGTGTTTACAGCATACCTTTCAAGTTTCATAATCATGAGGTCGGGAGTTCAAGTCTCCCTCTCGCTACAAAAGGCTTTCTTCTGTAAAGCACTCCCCTTAAGACTCGCGAGGCTGAAAGCCGAGCAACTCTCCCTCTCGCTAAAATAAATCGTTATTTACAAGGAAATTATTCGTTAATCAGAATCTTGATTCCTGGATTTCAGTTGATTTAGATCGTCTATGTCTTTATCTCTTGAATCAGTTTTCTTGGTTATTAGAAGATCTGAGTAAGAAATGATTGAAATCGTAACCTTATGAAGATTAACTGTTGCTTTGCGTTGATAAGACGTCATGAAATTATCAAGACCCTTAATTATTGGCAGAAAATCTGTTTTATATTCATCAAATTCGTACCTAAAAAAGCTTTGCTTTGGGACTGCAATGCCATTTCTGTGTTTACTTACATCAATACCTAAGTCCTCAAAAGCATCAAGAAGCTTATATTAATTTTCTAAATTTGGGTTGGACCAAAAATCTAAATCATGCTTTCCAAGAGCACTCCCATTGCTTGCAGTTGAACCTCTAGAATATCCATAAAATCCAACTGCAGTACCTCCCACAATTAGATATTCAACACTATGCTTATTTAGCATTTTACAGATTTCTAGAACGCTTTTTAGCAGGCTGTTTTCCATTCAGAAAGAGGTTTCAGGTTTTCTTTGGATTCTTTTGAATGGATGAAGTGCCAGATTTGGCAGCACGTTGGAGCTGACTATAAAATTCTTTAATCTTTAATTCTTGTTCTTCCGAGAAACGGTCTGACTTATTACCAGACTTTAACTCCTGGAAACTGCTGTATTTTTCCAACTGTTTCATAATTACAAAGATACATAAAAATGTTATTGGCAAGTTCAATGAACCTAATGGATCGTGTTTTAATATTCTCAAATCAAGTTCGATAAAACAAAAGTTTGTCCATTGCTAAAAAAAAAGCCTTTCAAGCGAAGTTTGGAGGGCTTTATCATTTTGCTTTGTATTAAACTATTTTGATCCAAGCTTGTTATAGTTTTTAAAACCCAAGGAACCAAAAACAAACACTATGAAATCAAGACTGTCACTTTTCATTCTTTTACTGGGAATTGCATTGAGTTGTACCACTCAAAATGAAAAATCTAAAAGTATCTCAAGCGGAGATTATAAAATGGACCGCACCATTTTGCCTATTCAGCCCCCATCTCTTCCCCCTGTAACAATAATGGATGCAAGAGATGTAGAAAAACCTGAACCCTTTGAGGTAAAAGCTCCGGAAGGAGCCCCAAATGTTGTGATAGTTTTGATTGATGACATTGGTTTTGGTGCAACAAGCACTTTTGGAGGAGCCATTCATACACCGACATTTGACAAATTAGCTGAAAATGGCTTGCGATTCAACCGCTTCCACACCACTGCCCTTTGTTCGCCCACCCGGGCTTCTCTTCTCTCTGGAAGAAACCACCACAATGTGAATGTGGGTTCGGTGATGGAGATTGCCACAGGTTTTGCAGGAAACCAGGGAATCAGACCCGACAATGCTAAATATGTTGCGGAAACCCTGAGACAGAACGGATACAGTACGGCAGCTTTTGGTAAATGGCATGAAACGGCCACCTGGGAAGTTTCAGTTTCCGGACCCTATTTCCGCTGGCCAACCAATTCTGGATTCGACAAATTTTTTGGTTTTATTGGTGGCGAAACCAACCAGTGGGATCCTGTGATATTTGACGGGGTTACGAAAGTGAGTAAAAAGGATGATCCGGATTATCACTTTACCACCGACATGACCGATGAGGCTGTTGAATGGGTTAAATTTCAACAGGCCATGACTCCTGACAAACCCTTTATGATTTATTATGCAACAGGTGCTGTTCATGCTCCCCACCACGCCCCAAAAGAATGGATTGAAAAATATAAAGGCAAGTTTGATGGCGGTTGGCTAAAATTACGTGAAGAAACATTTGCCCGCCAGAAAGCTTTGGGAGTGATCCCTCAAAATGCGCAATTGGCACCCATGCCTGAAGACATAAAAGACTGGGAATCGTTGAGCGAGAATGAAAAGACCCTGTTTACATTGCAGATGGAAACTTTTGCCGGTTTTACAGAACATACCGATGTGGAGGTTGGAAGATTGGTAGATGCCATAGATGAAATAGGTGCATTGGATAATACCCTGTTTATTTACATTATGGGTGACAATGGATCCAGTGCTGAAGGAGGTCTGGAAGGAACCTTTAATGAACTCGTGCACCTGAATGGGATATTTGATGAGGAAACGATTGAAGGCATGCTTAAACATGCAGATGATTGGGGGGGTCCTAATTCATTCCCGCATATGAGTGCAGCCTGGGCAGTGGCTACAGATGTACCCTTTAAATGGACCAAACAAATGGCTGCAGATTTTGGAGGCACAAGAAATGGAATGGTCATGCACTGGCCTGCCGGTATTGAAGCAAAGGGTGAAATTCGCTCCCAATGGCACCATGTAAATGATGTGGCTTCCACAGTTCTGGAAGCTACCGGTCTGCCTGAACCAAAAATGATTAATGGGGTAAAGCAAATTCCCATGGATGGTGTAAGCATGCTCTATGCTGCAAAAGACAAATCTGCCCCGGACCAGCATACGGTTCAGTATTTTGAAATGTTCGGGAACCGTGCCATTTACAGTGAGGGATGGATGGCACGAGTCGTTCACATGATTCCCTGGCAGGGCAAGCCCTTGAATACATTTCAGGAGGAACAATGGGAATTGTACAACATCGAAGATGATTTTAGCCTGGTAAACGACCTTGCATCCGAGAATCCGGAAAAGGTAAAAGAGTTGCAGGACCTCTTTGAAAAAGAAGCAATTGCAAACAATGTTTACCCCCTGGACGATCGCTTATACGAACGTTTTAATGCCTCAATTGCCGGTCGTCCGGATTTAATGGGTGATAGAAAATCTTTAACACTGGCTGACGGAATGGAAGGGATATTGGAAAATACTTTCCTGAACATAAAAAACACCTCTAAAACCATTGTGGCCAATGTGAGTCTGGAAGGAAATGATAAAGGAATCATTCTTTGCCAGGGAGGGAAATTTGGTGGATGGGCCCTGTATATGAACAACGGTAAGCCAGCATACACCTACAATTATTTTGGTTTAGAGAGATACACCGTTGAGTCTCCCAGGGCAATTAAAAGTTCAAATGCTGAAATCAAACTGGAATTCATTTATGATGGGGATGGCACCGGCTTAGGCGGAGTCGCTAAACTCTATATTGACGGAGAGCAAGTAGCCGAAGGAAGGATAGAGAAAACTCAGCCTGCCGTATTCTCCGCAGATGAAACTGCCGATGTTGGTTTAGATGATGCCACGCAGGTAGCTGATCTGGTGTTTAAAGATGTGCATGATTCTGAATTTACGGGTTACGTAGATAAAGTAACCATCAGCATTCCGGACTAAATACGCATTCTATACACACATTTAATCAAAGAAAAGCCGGTTCAAAACTGGCTTTTTTTTATGAAGATAACTGAGTGGTGCAGATATTGGAGCACCTTCAGCTTTATGACTAATCTCCATCTCCCAGAATAAAGTAACTTAGCAAAAAAAATTATAGTATGAATGAATTACACATAGGGAATCTTACAATTGAATTACCAATCATACAGGGGGGAATGGGTATTGGTGTTTCAATGTCTGGATTAGCAGCAGCAGTTGCAAACGAAGGGGGAGTTGGAGTTATTGCTGTAGCCGGACTTGGTATGTTTGAGCCTGATTATCTTAAAAATTTCGTTGAAGCAAACAACAGGGGATTAAGGAAAGAAATACAAAAGGCCAGAGAATTGACCAATGGTGTTCTTGGTGTAAATATCATGGTTGCACTTACAAATTTTGCCGAATTGGTAAAAACTTCAATTTCAGAAGGTATTGATATTATTATTGCGGGCGCCGGACTTCCTTTGAATTTGCCTGAATATTTAAGCAAAGGCTCAAAAACAAAGCTTGTTCCTATAGTATCATCAGGAAGGGCTGCAAAAATATTGTGTACAAAATGGAAAGAACAATATGATTATCTCCCCGATGCAATTGTTCTTGAAGGGCCAAAAGCTGGCGGACACTTAGGATTTAAAAGGAAGCAGCTTGAAGATCCCGAATTTGCATTAGAAAAACTATTGCCAGACGTATTAGAGGAAGTGAAACAATTTGAAGATAAATACGATACTACAATCCCAGTGATAGCCGCAGGTGGAATTTATACAGGTGCAGAGATCAAAGAGATCATGGATTTAGGAGCATCCGGTGTTCAGATGGGAACGCGTTTCGTTACAACCGAAGAGTGTGATGCTTCAATGAAATTCAAGCAGACCTATATTGATTCCAGAGAAGAAGATATGGAAATCATTGACAGTCCAGTTGGAATGCCGGGACGCGCTATTAGAAATGAATTTATTGAAAAGGTAAGCAGAGGGGAGAAACGTCCGGTAAAATGTCCTTATCATTGTTTAAGAACCTGTAATATCAAAACTACACCATATTGTATTGTGTCTGCCCTGCTAAATGGAAGGAAAGGCAATTTTTATAATGGCTATGCCTTTGCGGGAGCGAATGCATACTTGGCTACAAAAATAACTACAGTTAAAGAAACAATGGAAGCACTGGTAAGTGAATATAAAGAAGCGAGGTCAAAAAAATAGTTTATTTAATGGCTTTTTCGTACCACTCCCGGGTCTGGATATAGGCATCTGGATAGCCCCGCTTTCTAAGGGTCAACAAACGTTTGCGGGCCTCCTGGAAGGTATGGAAAGAGCTGGTGGTATACCTGTAGTAACCATCCTTACATGTATATTCAGTAACCTTTATATCCTGGAAACGGGAGCTCAGAATGGGCATTCTGGCCGCTTTTAACTGGATGGTATAGTGGTATTCTCTCTCAGGAGAGGGGGTCCCGTCTTCACCTGGCTTAAGGTTCACCGGAATATATAAACCTGACAGCTTGGAGTCAATGGGCAGCGCACCCAGTATTCTCACCTTAACGGTCCGGTTCAAATACCTGCCCAGGGTGGCATCAGAACCATCCGAAAATTTGTTTATGGCCAGTGGATCAGATACTCCCTTGCCATCCACCTTCATTCGTTTCCGACCGATTCCTCTCATCTCCAGATATTCTGCAATCTTTTCGGCACGATATTGGGAAAGTATCATATTGAAATCTGCATCGCCCGTGATGTCAGTATATCCTGTCAGCTCCACTGTAGACTCAGGATGATAAACCATTACTTCAGCAATCCTTTCCGCCTCAAGCTGGGCGGCTGGGCCCATCTCATACTTGTTGGTTAAAAAAGGTATACTGGTTATAAGCTCATTGGCGAAAGCAGGTCTTGCCTCCGGAGCAGGGGTTTCAATTGGATCTGAAGCCTGAGCTACAAATGTTGGCTCAGCTTCTGGCTCCCTCTGGTTCAGCACCATTTCTATCTCATCAGTATTAGGCGGCTCAATAAGGGTGGCCTCCGTTACCACCACTACCGGTATGACTGGAGTGGCTTCTTGTTCGGATTGTGTGGTCTCCACTGCTACCGCTTCCTCCTCTTCCTCCTGAACCGGCACTTCCGTGTCAGGGATATGGATTGCAAGGAGCTCCTCCTCCTCGTATTCAATTTTCATGGCCATATTGATGGTGCTGGAGGTGGGATCATCTTCCCTTCTCACCGCATAGTAGCTTTCCATCTCGTCCCAGCCTGGATTAAAAAAGAGATCATCACCTGTGGTATTCACAGGGTAACCCAGATTTTCCGGCTCACTCCAGGTGCCGTCGCTCTGAAGGCTGGAGTGAAAAACATCCACTCCTCCAATGGTAGCATGCCCTTGCGAGCTAAAAAAGAGTATGGAATCGTTGTTGGAGATAAATGGGGTATGTTCTTCATAGGGCGTATTGATAGTGGGGCCCAGATTAACTGCCTCTCCCCAGTCTCCTTTCTCAGTGAGATGTGATACATAGATATCAAAACTTCCCTCACCCCCTCTCACATCGGTAGTGAAATAGAGCGACTGCCCATCCCTGGAGATGCTGGCATGGCTCTCCGAAGTCCTTCCGTTGATGTTGTATCCCAGTGCTTCTGCTTCTGTCCAGCGCTTCCCCTGAAGATGAGATACAAATATATCCGAATGTGAATAGTACTGGTGAACCAGGTAGAGGTCCTTCCCATCGTAGGAAAGAGAAACAGGATAAGTCTCGCCCACCATCCCTATTTCGCTGTTGATAACCCTTGGCCTGGACCAGAGACTATCGCTGCGGGTAGACATCATAATTTTTTTATCGGATGGGTAGTCCACCAGGAAGATAAGGATATCCCCATCGCCTGATATCACCGGGTTGCTGCAGGAGGGCAGATCATCCTCAAAATGTTCCAGTACCCCCTGGAACTCAAAAGCGGGAAGCGTTTGTTCAATGCTTGCTGCTCTTTCGCAGGCCTCAATCTGCATCCTGGCATATTCCAGTTGAAGCTGATCCTGGTTGGTGCCCATCTCCAGGTACTCGGTGTATTCCATTAATGCCTCAGAAAACTGATAATTCAGATGGTAGGCCTGTCCCAGCATAAAATAGGTCAGCACCGGTGCTCCTGGCTCTTTATGGGATTTCTCCCTGTAAGAAAGGGTGACCCCCTCGGCAGCCTCCTTAAGATAGTGGATGGCCTGTTTCTCGTTTCCAGGTATGTTCAGACAACATGCACCACAATGGAACAGAATATTATTATTCCCCGGATCAAGTGTCAGTAAGTTTTTATAGCGATTGAAGGCCTCTTCATAAAACCCAGTTTCCATGAGGTAGTCCGCATCAAAGAAAATCCTTTTGAACTCCTTGGTATACTGTCCGTTCAAGGCCATTCCCATAGCCAAAAACATGAATAACAAGATGCGCCTAAAATCCATAATCACATAAATATAAATTTTATGATCAAGGTTCCAGAAAGTATTTATCCACAGCTTGTTCATTGGCAAACCATTCTGAACAGCTGGCTTAAATGTAAATCGGAATGAAGTGCAGGAAGATTATTTTAGATCGCGAACTCTTACCTCGATGCCCTTTTCATCCTTCAACAGCTTCACTAACTCCTGCGGATCGGTCTGCCCGTAATGGTAGGGGTAAAGAATTTCAGCTTGGATAGCAAGAGCTGCATCTGCAACCATCTCCGGGGTCATGGTATAGGGCAGGTTCATGGGAAGAAAAGCAATATTAATATCAACATCCAGGTTCTTATACTCCGGGATATTTTCCGTATCACCCCCAATCAAAACATTGGTGCTTCCAAAACTCAGGATATATCCGTTACCCACTCCCTTTGGATGATAAGGGCTGCCGTTTGACCGCTTATGTTCCACATTATAGGCAGGAATGGCTCGGATTTCTATGCCGTGAATGGTACCCCCATCCCCATTTTTGAACACATTGGCCTGAAAATCCTCCAGCTGCTCCATACATGTCTCTGTCATCACTACCCGGGTATCCTCTTTCATGATATGATTAATAGCGGTCATATCGAGGTGATCGCCATGCTCATGGGTAACCAGGACCAGGTCTGCATCCGGCATGGTAGCGTAGTCCGCCTCTCTCATCACTGGATCAATATGGATCACCAGATCATTGAACTTAAACATCAGTGTACCGTGACCGATAAAAGACATCTCCAGCTCTCCTTCACTGGTTTGAATCACATCGCTTTCGTATTGTCCACAAAGAGGAGTTGAGAAGATAGCTCCCGCAAGCATTAACATAAGTATTGATTTCATAACTGACAGCTTATATTTCAGGACAAGTTAAAGCGAAGTTTCCAAACAATCAAACAGCGGCTTTGTCCAGTTTTTTTCTCTCCAGCAACTTGTATATCACAGGGACAATCACAAGGGTCAGTACGGTGGATACCAGCAATCCCCCGATAATGGTCCAGCCCATGGGGGCCCATAAGGTCCCACCTCTCAAGGTGAGCGGAAGCAGTCCCCCAATGGTGGTCAGTGCAGTTAGTACGATGGGGGTAAGTCTGGTCTCCGCTGCCAGCTGAAGCGCTTCACTCAGGGCTAAGCCCCGTTCCCTTAGCTTATTGATATAGTCCACCAGGATAATGGAATTATTCACCACAATACCCACCAGGCTGGTCAGACCGATAAAGGCGGTAAAGGAAAAGGTATTGCCCGTGATCCAAAGTGCCCATATCATACCGGTTACAGCAAAGGGAATGGCCAGAAATACAATCAGCGGCTGGCGGAAGGATCTGAACTGCAGCACCAATACAGAAAAGATGGATATAATGGCAATAAGCACCGCATTGGCCACACCGCCAAATGCATCGCTTCGTCCTTCAAGTTCTCCTGCAATAGTATAGGAGTAGCCAGAAGGCATGGGGTAGAGCTCCAGCTTTTCAAGTATGGGATCCATGACTTCATCCAGACTATGGCCACTCTTTATATCAGCCAGGATCTCTGCCGTCCGCTCCATATCATACCTGCTTATGGAACTGGGGGCTTGCTGAAGCTCAATATCAACAAACTGTTTTAGCTGATGCTGTTTACCTGATAGGGAAGAAACATAGATCCGCTCAAGCTCCTCCTCACCAAACTTTCCTCCACGATCCATCTTCAACACTACCTGGTGTTCCTCACCCGAAGGATCCCTGAAACTGGAAACAGTCATGCCAGCAACGGCAGTCCGGATGGTTTTGTCTATTTCCACTATGGGTACCCCAAGCATATTGGCCTTTTCTTTATTGATATTCAGAAGTAGTTCCGTATTGGTCTTGACAAATTTATTTTCGATGTTTATTGCCCCTGGCTGCTCCTCTAACATCCCCTCCACATCTGCCGAAATCTCCCGCAAGACCTCCAGGTCTTCACCGGTCAGGTAAATCTGTACCGGGGCATCAAAGGGCGGACCCTGTTCAAACTCTTTCACACTGATCCGCGCCCCTGGATAGGCGTCAAACTCATTTCGCAAGTGCTCAATAATCTCTGGAAACTCTTCACTATCATAGTCATACAGCTGGACGTAAATTTCCGTGAAGCTTTTATCAAAACGCTTCGGGAACACATTGTAATAGATTCTTGGATTGCCATGCCCCACATTGGTGGCATAGTATCTTACCTCAGGCATTGTATCAAGAACCGACTCCAGGTAATGTGCCACCTTGTCGGTCCGTTCGAGGCTCGACCCCTTGGGCAGAGAGGCCTGGATCATCAGATTGGCCTGTTCTGCTTTGGGAAAGAAACTTATCCCCACCTTACGAAACATGGCCAATGAAATCACCAGAAAAACGGATACCAAAAGCATGCTAATTCCAGGTCGTTTCAATGCACTTGCAAGAGCACTTCTAAAAGGGTGTTCAATGATCCATCCCAGCATACCGCTGAAACCCCTGGGTTTCTGTTCCACTGCCTTCTTTTCCTTAAGCAACTTACTGGTCAACATGGGTGTAAAAGAAAGTGCAATAAACAAGGAAACAATTAGCGCAAGGGCAATGGTTACCGGCAGCGATCTGATAAATTCACCCGTTTTACCGGGCATGGCTGCAATGGGTATAAAAGCCAGAACCGTGGTGATTGTTGCCGTAACCACGGGCCACCCGATCTCTGAGGCCGCCAGGATGGAGGCTTCTCTGCGACTGTGCCCCAACTGGATATAACGGTTGATATTCTCCACCATAACAATGGAATTATCCACCAGAAGTCCCAGTGCCACCACCAGGCCCCCTATGGAAGTCTGTTCCAGGCCAAAGCCAGCCATATCCACAAATCCCAGACCAATGATCAGCGACAGGGGAATAGCGATCACCACCATCATGGAGGAACGGAATCCAAGGGACAGGAAGATCACCAGCCCCACCAGGAAGATGCCCTGTAGCAGGTTAATCATAAAACCATTGATCCGCTCACGTACGACTTGAGCTTGGTTATAAACCACCTCCAGCTGCATATTCGTGGGAAGCTCCTCCCTCAAAGCTTCGATTACGGGATCCAGTTGCTCGCCCGTTTCCAGCACATTCAATCCCTGCTTCTGACTAATACCCAGAAAGATGCAGCGTCCTCCTTCAAGGCTGTCCCGCTGGATCGATTTGGCCCCAAAGCGTGCTTTGTACTGCTGCGTCTCATATCCATATCCGATGCTGGCAATATCCCGCATATAGATGAGCCTGCCCATGTGGGAATTGACTACCATATTCCTGATTTCATCAAGACTTTTTATAGATCCGGATGATTTCACACTCAGGTTGTTGACCCCCAGGGAGACATCCCCGCCAGGGATGTTCATATTGTTGCTTACAATGGCTCTTGTAACATGGTCAAGGGTGGTATTGACCATAGCCATTTTTTCAAAATCCAGGTAGATATGAACCTCCTGGTCCGGCAAAGCATAGGTGCTAACCTTCCGAACCGACCGAATCTTTTCAATACGCTTGCTTAACTCATCACTCACCTGCTCCATCTCATTATAAGGAGCATCTTCCGAAATAAGTGCCAGTAGCAGCATGGACATATCTGAGATGGACCACTGCCAGGTTTCCAATTGAAGGATTTCATCTGGCAGCTCATCTCGAACGCTGTTCACCTGCTGGACCACCTCATCATACTTCTCGTCGGCATCGGTATTAAACTCAAATTCAACAGAGATCACAGCAATACCATCCCTGATATCGGTAATGATCTGCTTGATATCATCCAGTTCATTCATAGCCTCTTCAAGCGGAAGTGCCACCAGGGATTCCAAATCCATGGGGCCTGCTCCGGGCATCAGCACAATGATGGATGAGCCGGGCACCGTCACTTCAGGGTTCTCGGTCCGGGGCATATTGACAAAGGACCTCACTCCCACTACCGTCAGGAAGATAAAGACCATCCAGGTAAAGGAGCGGTTATCTATGGCAAGTTCGGGCAATCTCATTGTGCTTCATTTTGCTTGAGGTTCACAGGACTTATCTGGCTGTCCTCCCTGATGTACTTGGCTCCTTCTGTAATGACCAGTTCACCGGGTTCAAGACCTTCAAGCACCATTATCAAATCATCCACGATCCTTCCTGTCCGGATCCTTCTTTTGCTTGGCTCCCCATCTTTGTATACATATACTATGGCCCTCTTATCACTGGCTTCCAGCAGGGCTTCAAGCGGCACCATCGCGGCAATGCTCAACTGGGTGGGAAATATATAGGCCCGGGAAATAAAGCCCGATCTGAATTGAGGATTCGTGTGAAGAATTTTTAACTCAGTCTCATAGGTTCCAGTAACCGGATCCGCAATGGCTCCCAGTTCAGTAATTTCGGCTTGAAATTGTATATCTGGAAAAGCATCCATCTCCACATGGGCAGAATCTCCCAGGGAAAATTTCACAATATCCTTGTCCGTCAGGGCTACCCGCACCACCCAGTCACTTTCGGTTGAAGCAAAAAGGATGGCCGGATATCCGGGGGCTATAAACTCGTTATTCTCCACCAGGATCTTCTGGATTCTTCCATTGGCAGGTGCTTTGATACTGGAGTGTAAGAGATTAAAATCGGCTATCCTTTTTTGAGACTGGGCCAGTTCATATGCAGATCTGGCATTCTGAAACTGTTCAAGTGTGGCCACACTATCCCTGTAGAGGTTCCTGGCGCGGTTCAGGTCTCGTTCAGCCTTTTCCACACCAATACGCGCCTGGTTCACCTGGGCATTAATTTCAGAGAGGTCGAGCGCTGCCAGTACCTCACCTCGTTTCACAAATGCACCTTCTTTAGCATTCACCTCTTTGACAATCCCCCCGGTCTTAAATCCCAGTTTCATTTCGGTGGTGGTACTGAGCATCCCGGCGGCTCTGACAGGTAGTTTATACTCCCTGAGCTCCACTTTCCAGAGCTTCACCTGAAGTAACTTATTCTCCGTAACCTCCTTCTGTGTATTGGATTTACATCCACTCAGCAAGATGGCCAATACCAATATGACGATATTCACTTGTCTCATGATTTCAATAGTTTTCAAGTCCGTTTGCTCCCATGGCGTATTCGAAGTCGGCCAGTCGACTGTAATATTCACTCGTAGCAACAATGGAATTAGCAGCAGCACTGGTAACATTGGTACGGGCATCAATTAATTCCAGGAGTGAAGATTGCCCCTCCTGGTATTTGCGGTTAATCAGCTCATAGGCCCGAATAGCCGAAGAGGTTTGTTTGCCAGCCGACTCTACAGATTCATAAGCCGCCTGCAGTCCGTAGAAATTATTTATCACCTCCAGACTTATCTGCTGTTCTGTTTGCATGTAAAGTTCTTCAAGCTTCTCACTCTCAATTCTGGACTGGTGTACCTTCTGGCGGTTTACATTTCCCTGGAACAGCTTCCATTTCATCACAAGCGATGCAAGCATGAAATCATCTTCACTGGTAAAACTGTACTGTTCTCCCTGGAATCCATAGTCGACTACCCCAAATACTCCCGGGATATTCTTTCCCTTTTGAAGGGACGTGACATGCTTATTCAGGCGCTTATACCCTTCTATCTGCTGCAACTCATTTCGATTCTGAAGGGCAAGCCGGGTGGCGTCCTCAAGAGGAACTAAAGGCGGAACAGGCGATTCAGGCATTAATTCGACAGGCTCAGTAAGAGAACGGTTCAAGAGAAAATTAAAATAGGCGCGGGAAGCTTCCACAAAATTATTAGCCTGTGCCCGTTGCACCTCTACTTTACTAAGCTCCGATTCTGACCTGTAAACAGCATCTTTAGTCACCCTGTCATTTTCAAAAAGCTTTTGGCTCACTCGCAGGTTTTCCTTAACCAGGGAGAGAGACGTATCGGCAAGTGCCAACAGGTTATGGGCCTTTTTATATTCGTAATATGCCTTGGTGATCTCCTTAATCAGCTCCCGCTGATAGCGTTCCACATCGATACGGGATATTTCGGCGTACTGTTTCTTTATTCTGTAATTCTGAACAATGTCTGAATTGAAAATTGGTTGTACCAGGGATAGCTTGGTTTCATGTTCGGTGGGTCGGTAGAAAGCAAACTCTTGATTTTCAATCTGCGGAAAGGCTTCGGTTGCTGTTAACATGTTTAAGGTACTGTAGACAGGATTCAGCATGTCCCCCACGGGAAAGTCAATGGTCCGTCCGCCCTTTGCCACAGTATATCTTGCGTTCATGCTGATGTCCGGAAAAAACATTCCTTTTGCCTCTTTGAGTGCCGAAAGATCACTTGCGTAATCAAGCTGTTTCTGCTTCAGCCCCTTGTTAGATTCCAATCCCTCCCTGATATATGAATCCAGGTAAGAGTTCTGTGCCTGAAGAATAGTGCATGACAGGCCTAACGCAGCTGTTATTAGGAAAGAATATTTCATGATTTAATGCCATTTAGCACCAACTCAAAATGACTTTCGAGTATCTGATCCTGTGACAGCTCCAGCGCCTCAAGCAGTGCGGGTTTCATGGTAACGAAACGTACAACACTGAGTACGGTCATCCAGAGGGTATTGGCAACAAGCAATACCGGGATATCTGCCCGGATCAGTTTTTCAGCAACGCCCTGCTCCACCAATTGGATCACCGTTTCCACTGTCGACTCCTTGTAGATGAGCTCCTGTACATCGTCGGCCGTTATATTTATGGTCTGCGGATTCATCTCTTCCTGTGCTATGATTGCTTTCATATGATCCGGATTCGTCCTGGAGAAGACCATACAGGCCCGTCCCATTCTTCCCAGTTTCTCCAGGGCATTTGCTCCCCCCTCTGTGGCCTGCAGGGTCACAGATTTAAGGAGATGGATAGCTTTGCGCGCCACAGCCATATGCAGGTCCTCCTTGCTTTTAAAATAGAGATAGAGGGTTCCCTTGCTCAGCTCAGCTTCTTCTGCAATATCATCCATGGTTGAGAGATCAAATCCCTTGCTGAAAAAGATCTTTTCAGCTGCCAGAACAATCTCTTCTCTGCGCAGCTGCTTTTCGCGCTGTTTTCTTTCGGCTATTCCCATATTTTCAGAATGATTTATACTTTATTCTATTTTATGACTCTTAGTCATTTATTAAATCAAAGTAAATCATATTTAATCGATTCAGCAAAAAATATGATTAGAAAATTCCATAACTTGTTGGGATGGCATATATCTCCTACTTAAGAATGGTGGTAGTTCTATGGCTTGGAATCGCCACCTTTTATTGCTCTCCCGTGCAATCCCAGGACTCCTTCAAGGAGCTTGAGAAGTATATCGTAAGTCAGGTGATAGAAAATAAGATCCCGGGAATCGCCTGCTGTGTGGTAAAAGAAAACCGGATGATCTGGTCCGGGGCCTATGGCTGGGCCAATATTGAAAAGGGCATTCCCATGAGTATTGATGGGATCATGAATATTGCATCCATCTCCAAGACTTTTACAGCTACTGCAGTGATGCAGTTATGGGAGAAGGAAGAGATCCGGCTTGACACGGATATCAATCTCTACCTCCCCTTCCCGGTCAGGAACCCCCATCATCCTGAGCTTCCCATTACCGTCTCTCAGCTACTTACCCACACCTCTTCAATTGTTGACGGAGATTACTATGATGCCAGCTACTCCGACGGCGATCCTCTTATTTCCCTGGAAGATTGGGTCACCGGCTACCTGGTACCGGGAGGACAGTTCTACAACGAGAAGCAGAATTTCTCTAAGACTGCACCGGGATTCGAGCATGAATACTCCAATGTTGGCTTCGGACTGCTGGGCTACCTGGTGGAACGAATCTCCGGGATGCCCTTCAATGAATATTGCCGCGTGCATATTCAGGAACCTCTGGGCATGAAGCAAAGTGGATGGTTTATTCATGAAATAGATAGCTCCAAACACATCACTCCATATGAATTCACAGCCCAGGAAAACCAGCCACTGGAACTCTATAGTTTCCCCAACTATCCGGACGGACTCCTAAGGACCAGTGTTCGCGAACTATCCTACTTTCTCCTGGCCATCATGAACGGGGGCAAATGCAATCAGGTAAGAATTCTTGAGAAGAGCACCCTGAAAGAGATGCTCCAACCCCTTGTGGAGACAGAAGATGGCCAGGGTCTGTGCTGGCATCAAATCGTATTCGAAGACTTATGGGGACATTCCGGAGGGGATCCGGGGGTAGCCACCTTCATGTATTTCAATCCCAGAACAAGAATCGGGGTGATCACCTTCCAGAACAACCATAAGGGGGATATGTTCTCGGTGGTCCGGAAACTATATACCGTAGCTGACAATCTCTGACAGGGGCTTTCTCTTCTCGTCGTGCCTCTCCGGATCCGTTTCATCCAGCGGGTAGCCCAGCGGCAGGATTACCACCGGTTCCATATGCTCCGGAAGCTTGAGTAGCTCTCTGCATTTATCCACATAGAAATTACAGATCCAGCAGGTGGCCAGACCAAGCTCTGTGGCCTGCAGTGTCATATGATCTGTTGTAATGGCCGCATCCACATCCGCGTGGTCCTTCCCGTCTTCCTTTCGTTTCCATGCTTGCTTATGATTGGCACAGATTACAATAACACAGGGAGCTGTCTTAAACCACTCCCGGTGATAGGCCGCATAAAACTTTTCCAGCTGTTCCGCCTTTTGGATTACATAGTAATGCCAGGGTTGAAAATTCACAGCCGAAGGGGCCACCCTTCCGGCCTCCAGGATAAGATCGAGTTTCTCTTGTTCCACGGGACGGGCATCGTAATTGCGACAAGAATACCGTGCCTTTGCCA
>QMPQ01000060.1 GCA_003648635.1 Bacteroidota bacterium
TACGGCAACTACAGTGGAACCCTGGTCAACGCATTGATGTTCCATCTCAGGGACAATCCGCTTTTTCACTCAGGAGAGGAGAGACCAGGACTTGTCCACCGGATCGATAAAAACACCTCCGGATTGCTGGTGGTTGCAAAAAATGAGCTTGCTCTCAATAAACTGGCCAGTCAGTTTTTTCATAAAACATCCAAAAGAACCTATTCCGCTCTTGTTTGGGGCGATATGAAAGAGGAAGAAGGGACCATAGTGGGGAACATTGGCCGAAATCCAAAGAATAGAAAACAGATGCATGTTTTCCCCGATGGTGACCTGGGCAAGGAGGCTGTGACACACTACCGTGTTCTGGAGCGGCTGGGTTATGTTAACATGGTTGAATGCAGACTGGAAACAGGACGCACCCATCAGATCAGAGTGCATTTTCAATACCTGGGACATCCCCTGTTCAATGACCCGGAATATGGTGGTGATCGTATTCTCAGGGGGACCACCTTTACCAAGTACAAGCAGTTCGTTCAGAATTGTTTTGAGCTTTTGCCCGGACAGGCCCTGCATGCACGTACCCTGGGCTTTGTACACCCATCCTCGGGTGAAGAGATGCTTTTCGATGCTCCGCTCCCTGAAGGGTTCAGCGCTGTAATTCAGAAATGGCGTACCTATATCCAGGGGCGCCGTGATGAATGATGCTTAAGCGCCCCAGATATACATTCATGGACGAATGGCCCCATTCGTCAAAAATGAATCCACTTTCTCAAGCCACATTCGTATAAAAGGTGTTACATTTAAATAAGGGAACCTTTCAATTGAAGAAGAGATGAATATTGCCATTTTTACCGGAGGAGATTCTTCTGAATATGTGATCTCCATGAAAAGTGCCAAACAGGTACTTAAGTGGCTTGATGCTGCTGGCCATACCTGTTACCTTGTTGAGGTAAGAAAAGATAAGTGGTCTGTACATCTTGGAAAGAAGAAGGTAGCTCTGGATAAAAACAGTTTTAGCTTTTTGAACAATGAAGAGAAAATTACCTTCGATTTTATTTGGAACACCATCCATGGTACACCAGGCGAAGATGGGAAAATGCAGGGATTTTTCGATATCATGGGAATTCCATACAGCTGTTCCAATCAATTTTCTTCAGCGCTGACATTTAATAAATACACTTGCAAAAGTTTCCTCAAGCAACATAATGTGCTTACCCCCGAATCCAGTCTCGTACGAAAAAACCTGGAAACCGACCTGGAAGCAGTGGCTGAGATGGTTGGATTTCCCTGCTTTGTGAAACCCAATAGTGGGGGATCGAGTTTTGGGATAGCCAAAGTGGTTCGTTTTGAAGACTTGAAATCAGCACTTGAGGAGGCCTTAGAGGAGGATGATGAAGCTATCGTTGAACGCTATATCAAAGGGACCGAAGTTACCTGTGGGCTGATGAAGAATCGTGAAGGAATTACAGTGTTTCCTCTTACGGAGATCATAACGGAAAATGAATTCTTCGACTACGAAGCTAAGTATACAGTTGGCAAGGCCCAGGAGATTACTCCGGCCCGGATTGACGATGATGTAAGTAAAAAATGTCAGGATATGGCCCTGGACATTTACAAGCTATGCAATAGTACCGGCATTATCAGGGTAGATTTTATTATCAAAGGCAACCAGGTATACTTTCTGGAGCTGAATTCTATTCCGGGAATGACTGAAGAGAGCATTATTCCAAAGCAGGTTCATAATATGGGCCTGGAAATGCCTACAGTCCTCCAGCAGGTTATTGACGAAGTCCTGGGCGCGTAGGAACATTTTTTTGTTACTTTTACTGCCCTCATGAGAACCTATATCCCCATTTTTTTTACGGTACTGCTCTTATCTGGATTGCATGCCTGTTTCTACTCTGATTCGCTTATGTATGAAGTGGAACCTGTCCCCGGGGATCCGCCGATTCTTTCGGTAAGTACCAACCTGGACACCCTGCACAATCCACCGGTCAACGACAGCCTTGAAGTTATCTACCAGGCGGTGGTGGAAGGTGGCGAATTCTACTATGTTTATGCGGATGTTGTTAATACATTGATTTTTGAATCAGACAGCAGCTACGGGTCATTCTGGATCGATTCCGTGCTGGCAGATTCATCGGGAGTGGATACACTCTATATGGAATTTTACTACTCCAGCAACACCAACAGTCTGGCTGATAAGGTTAATTATGAAGCGAGGACCGAAATACTGAAATATGCCATCGATTTTAATCTGGGGGGTACAAAATGAGAAAGCGAATTATCTATACCATCGCATTGGCCGTGCTGCTTGTCTCTGCTCAAAATAGCCTGGGTCAGGATTGGGGTCTAACATTCTCCGCAGGAGTAGCAAGCTCCCAAATGAATGATTTGAAATATCTGCAGGAACATATTCTAAGTACCTATCCGGTAGAAGGCAAGATCACCAGCTCCTTCCCCCCCTTTACCTCCGCTTCAATAACTATGTTTAAGCAGTTATACGATCATATCCGTATAGGTGGCGGGTACAGCTATTCAACCACGGGAGGCAAATCCTCATACGCCGATTACTCCGGAGACATCAGTACCGAAATGAATGCCACTTCCCACCGCCTGGGAGCATATCTCTCTTACTTAGTCTTGGGTGGCGATCGTCTTGACTTGTCTCTGAACGGTAGCTTGGAAGCAAATCTTACCAGCCTGAGCCTTCAGTCCTACTATGAAATCTTGAACTACTCGAATGGAATAAGCAACAACTACCGGTCCCTTAGTCCAAGTGTTTCAGCTGGAGGAGAACTCATGTATACGCTGAAAAAAATCTCTCTGGGGATGGAGGCAGGATACCTGGTCGATTTGAAAGGAGATCTTAAGGATACAGATGATGGTGATCCCCTGGTGGACCCCAACGACACAGAGCGGGTGCTGAGCTCTGACTGGACCGGGTGGTATGTACGGTTAAAAGCCCTGATCTGGCTCAAGCTCTAAGCTGGAGTACCCCCTCTTATCTCCCCGATAAAGCGCTCCACTCGCTTCTCAAGTGTAAGAGAGTTCTCTTCTCCAAGGGCCCTTATAAATGCACTTCCGATAATAGCCCCCCGGGCATATTGACAGGCTGTTAAAAAAGTTTCCCGATTGGAAATACCAAAACCGATCAGTCCGGGCACCGGGAGCTTCAGCTCTTTCAAACGCTGAAAATATTCTTTCTGGTGCTTTTCTACCGAAGACCTTGCTCCTGTGGTGGAAGCTGCTGCCACCAGGTATAGAAATCCTTCTGAAAGGGCTGCAATCCGGAATATTCGTTGATTATCGGTATGGGGAGTAACAAGTAGAGAGTTGTATATCCCGTAGCTCCTGAACAGATCCAGGTAGCGGGTCTCATATTCATCGGGAGGCAAATCGGGAATAATCACTCCATCAATCCCTGTATCCCTGCACCTGCTTAAAAACCTTTCCATACCCATCTGTAGGACAGGATTCAGATAGCCCATCATGACCAGTGGAATGCTAACACTTTCCCGGATCTCATTCAGCTGATTGAATAGGAGATCCAGTGTCATGCCATTTCGAAGGGCAAGCAAGCTGCTTTGCTGGATCACAGGGCCATCAGCAAGTGGATCTGAGAAAGGAATTCCAATCTCCACCATATCGGCACCATGTTCCTCGAGTGCTTTCAACAGCCTCGGAGTATCATGGAGTCCTGGATAACCTGCAGTGATATATATGGATAGAATCTCTCTTTCCCTCTCCCTGAAAAGTTGATCAATTCTGTTTATCATGCGCTTAGATTTCTAATTTATCAATATAGGTCTCCATATCCTTATCGCCTCTTCCGGAAAGATTCAGCACTACCACATCCTTAATCCCGGGTTTGATTTTTTCAAGGGCAGCCAGGGCATGTGCGGTCTCAAGGGCTGGAATAATCCCCTCTTTCCTGGTACAAAGCATTGCTGCCTGCAGGGCCTCCTCATCGGTAATGGCGTACACAGTGGCCCTTCCCGATTCGGCCAACCAGGCATGAAGGGGACCCACACCGGGATAATCAAGCCCCGCCGAAATGGAATAAGGCTCTTCGATTTGTCCATCATCATCCTGCATCAACAGGGTCCTGCTACCATGTATGATCCCGGGTCTGCCCAGCAATGAAGTAGCAGCCGTATAACCGCTATCTACACCCAGGCCTGCTGCTTCGGCCGATATCAATCTGACACGTCTATCTTCAAGGTAGTGATAATAGGCTCCTGCAGCATTACTCCCCCCACCCACACAGGCTACCAGGTAATCAGGATAGTCCCGGCCGGTCTTTTCCATTAACTGTATCCGGATCTCCTCTGAAATAACAGACTGAAACCTGGTTACCATGTCAGGGTATGGGTGTGGCCCCACCACCGAACCAATGATATAGTGGGTGTCTACCGGATGAGAGATCCAGTCGCGTATGGCCTCATTGGTAGCATCTTTCAGGGTCTTGTTTCCACTATGTACCGGAACTACCTCTGCTCCCAGCATCTTCATTTTCTTGACATTGGGAGCCTGACGTTCTACATCCAGGGCTCCCATATAAACAATACACTCCATTCCGGTAAGTGCACATACGGTGGCCGTGGCGACACCGTGCTGCCCTGCACCTGTTTCCGCTATGATCCGTTTCTTCTTAAGGTGTGTGGCCACAAGGATCTGACCGATGGTGTTGTTGATCTTGTGGGCACCTGTATGGTTCAGGTCCTCTCTTTTAAGAAAGATCTGGGTCCCGTAATGAGCCGACAGCCGTTCCGCTCTGAAAAGCGGGGTGGGCCTGCCTGCGTAATCTCTTAGCAAGAGCCTGAATTTGTTCTGAAAACTGTCCGACGAAACAATTTTCATATAGTTATTTTCAAGCTCCCTGATATTTGGATAAAGCATTTCAGGAATATAGGCTCCCCCATATTCCCCATAAAATCCTTCTGCATCCACCTTATATCCCATGATTCTATTTTCTGATTTCAATAAAAAATCCCTTCAGTTTTTCTATATCTTTTAGTCCGGGCGACAATTCAAATCTGCTATTGACATCCACTCCAGTCAAGCCCTGCAGATCGAGTGCTCGTATTAGCCCGGCATCTCCAGGACCTATCCCACCACTGAGTAAAAAAGGAGTGGGAAGCGACAGGCTCTCCAGCAGCTCCCAGTCAAATTTCTGACCTGTTCCGCCCTTTCCTGCTCCTCCTGAATCAAACAGCAGGAGGTCCACTACCTCCATATATATCTCAAATTCCATAAAAGGTACCTGGGGATCAAGTGCCTTGATCACCTGCACTGCTTCCCCGGATAACTGTCTACAATATTCCGCAGATTCTCCTCCATGTAGTTGCACCGCGTCAAGGCCATATATCTCTATGGTTTTTCTTAGCTGTGAAAGCTCTTCATCGACAAACACCCCCACTTTCTTTATGGCCGGACCGGGAATCTCAAATAGCATAGGATCGGGATGAGTTCCAACGAAGCGTTTAGATCGTGGGTAAAAGATAAAACCAACAAACTCGGGAAGCAGGACGCAAACCTGTTCCAGATTCAGAGGATCACGCATCCCACATACCTTAATTTGCAAATCCTTCTGCCTATCCATGTTGTCTTATGTCTCTTATATCTTGTTGATGAAGCGCTGACACGCTGCTCCCGGATCCTTCTCCTTCATAAAATTCTCTCCCATCAGGAACAAGCTGTAACCAGCCTTGCTTAGCCTCATGATCTCCTCAGGGTCACTAAGTCCACTTTCCGATACCGGCACAACACCCGGGGGAAAAGCACCGATCAGTTCATGGCTCCTGCCCGTGTTCACTTTGAATGTCTTCAGATCACGGTTATTGACACCCACAAACTTAATCTCCTTATGGTATTTCTCCAGTTCCCCTTTGTGGTGTACTTCAAAAAGGGTATTCAGTCCCAGCGATGCTGCTTCCAGGGCCAGCTCTTCCACCTCCCGTTGATCAAGGATGGCGGCTATCAGCAAGACCATATCAGCTCCATAAGCACTTGCCTCGTGCAGCTGGTACGGATCAATGATGAAATCCTTTCTTAAAAGCACCAGCCGGGGACAGGCCTCACGAACCCGTTTCAGATCCATAAGAGATCCGCCAAAAAAGCTTTGGTCGGTAAGGACGCTCATGGCAGATACCCCCGCCGCATCATAAGCAGTGGCTACCTCAACAGGATCAGCATCCGGGTGAATGAGGCCGCGTGAAGGTGACTGGCGTTTGAACTCAGCAATAATACCCGGTTTTTCGCTCGCTTCCGGAAAGGCTATTACATTGGCCTTTCGCCTGTAACTTTCAAATGAACCCAGCTTTGAAAGGGGGCAAACCCTTTTACTTTTCAGTACCTCCACCCGCTTCTGTTCAACTATGGTATCAAGAATATTCTTAGCCATGATTTACCAGTTGTTTAAATGCAGTATATGCTTTGCCCGATTCGAGCGACTGCCTGGCCCGTTCAAGACAGCGTTCCATTCCAGAGGACTCATCCATACAGTAGAGAGCCAGTGCTGCATTGGCAACCACTACATCATTCTGAGCCCGGCTCCCCTTCCCCTCGAGAATCCTTAAAAATACCCCGGCGGCCTCCTCCACGGTCGAACCGCCATAAATATCTGAAAGACTTACAGTATCCAGTCCCAGATCGCCAGGAACAAAAGTCCGCTCAGTGGTCCTTGTTAAGGCCCTGAAACTGCCTGTGAGGGAGATTTCATCAAATCCATCCAGGGAGTGGATAATGCAGAACTGCTTATCCGATTCCTGGTACAGGTAATGATACAGCCTGGCCACATCAAGACTGAATACCCCAACCAGTTGATTACCCGGATTGGATGGATTGACCATGGGACCAAGCATGTTAAAGAAAGTTTTGATCCTGAGACTTCGTCGGACGGGGGCAACATTCTTCATGGCCGGATTGAACAGGGGGGCATGAAGAAAACAGATGTTGAACTGGTCTATCTCCCTGCGCAAGCGATCGGGATCACTGCTGAAAGTATAGCCGAAATACTCCAGTACATTGGAGGACCCACATGCCGATGAAACGCTGTAGTTTCCATGTTTGGCCACTTTCTCACCTGCACCTGCCACCACAAAAGAGGTAAGCGTGGAGATATTGAAGGTATTCTTCTCGTCACCACCTGTACCGCATACATCAATGGTATTGAAATCCGACAGATCCACCGGAGTGCAAAGCTCCATAAGGGCATCGCGAAAACCAGCCAGCTCCTCAACAGTTATACTACGCATCAGGTAGACCGAAATGAATGCTGCCATCTCGGCTTCATTATACTTTCCTGCTGCCATGTTCCGAAGAATCACTTTTGCGTCCTCCTTCCCCAGGGTCTTATGATCAAACAGGTATTGTAAGGTTTCTTTCATAGTATACTCGCTTTGCTCGAATTAATCCAATTCAATATCATCCTTCCACCGTATTCGGTAAGTACCGATTCGGGATGGAACTGCACACCTTTTACATCGTGCTCTCTATGCCTGATGGCCATGATATATCCCTCATCATTCTCCACCGTGATTTCCAGGTCCCGGGGCAGGGAATCAGGCTCTACTACCCAGGAGTGATAACGTCCGGCATCAAACTCCTTCGGAACACCGCTAAACAGATATTCGTCTTCAACCACTTGTTTCATCTGACCTGTAACGCCATGATAAACTGTTGACAAATTGGCGATAGATCCTCCATAAGCCTCCGCAATGGCCTGATGTCCCAGACAAACTCCAAGTATGCTTTTGCGGGGACCATACTCCTTTATGAGATCCAGGCATATACCTGCTTCATTGGGTATTCCGGGTCCCGGACTAATCAATATTTTATCGTAGGCTGCCACCTCCTCCAGACTGAGTTGATCGTTTCGCTTTACATCGACCGCTTTCTTTAGTACCCGCTCGATATACTGAACCAGGTTGTAGGTAAAGGAGTCATAATTATCCAGCACAAGAATTTTCATGGTCAGTCTAATTAAATTTGTTCATATTCCCGGCCATTTCGATGGCCGACTTCAGAGCAGCCAGCTTGTTATTCACTTCCTGCAATTCGCCTTCTTCAGTTGACTCAGAGACCACCCCGGCCCCAGCCTGATAATATAATGTGTGGTCGCGCGACATGAAAGAACGAATCATAATAGCATGATTAATATCTCCATTAAATCGCAGGAAACCAATGGCACCCCCATAGAAACCTCTTCTTTTCTTCTCGTAAAGATCGATCAGCTCCATGGCTTTATATTTGGGAGCTCCTGAAAGTGTACCGGCAGGAAATGATTCTGCCAGAATCCGGATGGTATTAGCATTCTCTGGCAACACTCCCGAAACTTTTGAAACCATATGAATCACATGGGAGTAAAACTGGATTTCGCGGTACTCTTCCACAGTCACCTTCTGTGTGCTTCGGCTCAGATCGTTCCTGGCCAGGTCCACAAGCATGACATGTTCAGCGTTTTCCTTCTCATCTTCTGTAAGCTTCCTGGCCAGTTCCTGATCCTCCCGGTCATTTCCCGAGCGTCTGAAGGTCCCGGCAATGGGATTGATGTATGCCTTACCACCCTTCACCTCAATTTGCGCTTCCGGAGAAGATCCAAAAAGTTTGTAAGAGCCATAATCGAAGTAGAAAAGATAGGGAGAAGGATTGATGGAACGAAGTGCCCGGTATACATTGAATTCATCACCGGTGAAATCCTGGAAAAACTGCCTGGAAAGCACTATCTGAAAGACATCGCCTCTGAAACAATGTTCCTTCCCCTTTGCAACCATGGCCCGGAAATCGTCATCGCTCAGGTTGGATGACTCCTCCCCGGTGGTCCCAAAGCCATAAGTGGCAATGTTACGGTTGTGCAAGAGCGTACTTACCCGGTCTATTTCACTCTCTCCTCCATTTACGATATGCTCAAAGATCAAAAGCTCATTGGTCAGATGATTTACTGCCAGCACAAACTTGAAAAAATTATACCGAAGCTCAGGGATGTCCTCCTTTTCGGGAATAGAAGATTTAAATTGTATATCCTCAAAGTATTGAACGGCATCGAAGGAAGCATAGCCAAAAATGCCATCTACCAGCAGGGCTTCTCCCCCGGTATCAAGCTCGAAGGCAGAGAGAAAATCCCTGAGGCGCTCCACTACATTTCCAGAGCTTATGGCTTCATGACTTGTCTCCTGTCCGGGTAAAGAAGTACTTATCTCATCGTGCTGCACCAGGAACTCCGCCAGGGGATCCATGCAAATAAATGAATAAGAATTCTCCTTGCTGTGATAATCTGAACTTTCAAGAAGCAGGGAATTGGGATAGATGTCCCGAATCTTCAGATAGATGCTAACGGGAGTAATGATATCCGCCAGGATCTTTCGTCTAACTACTCTTACTGGTACTTTTTTCATTTTGATTCTATTTGGGTCAAAAAAAAAGGCTTCCACCGAAGCGGAAGCCTTGAATATTGTATGACACAATGAAACGCTACCTATACTCCGGATTGTCGGAATAAGATTGCCACCACCAATTTGTGCGATTTATTATCATGCTGTTCAATACTGAATGTCAAATTAAAGGAAAGATTTCTATTAATCCAAATTTCATTACATTCGCCACGCATAAGCTAAGCACATTGGCACGAATCTATTTCAGAAATATTGCTCTATTCATGTCCATCTGGCTGATCGTCATGGTGATATATGCAATAAGCAACAGGGTTACCGACCTGGAATATCTCTGGAAATTCTCCCTGCTTCCGGCTCTGTTTCTTGGTTTATTAGCAGTGCTGGCCACTTTCCTTGGACAGACCATTCGTGTAAAGAAGGGGATCAACTGGATCTTTCTGCTTGCAGCGGTGGCGGTGGACCAGGCCATCAAAGCATATCTGTTTTCCCTGGAATGGGAATCCATTTCCATTCCTCTAATCAAACCTGTTTTCTACATTGAACCCACCCAGAACACACTGGGTTCCTACCTCTGGGTTCTGCTGAGATTGAAACAGGGGTCCCACCTGCTCAATATGATTCTTTTTAGCCTGGTGGGTCTTATCTTTGTCGAAGTATGGAGGTTCTATGTAAATAGAAAAAGGAATAGTTTCTGGATCAATGGTTTTATCCACCTCTTCCTTGCCGGCTTGTTGGCCAATCTGATTGATAATGGATTCTGGGGCGGCTCCCTTGACTACATCACCATTAAACCATTCTACACCTTCGACCTGAAAGACCTCTATATCACCCTTTGTGAACTCTTTCTGGTCGCAGAGCTGCTGGATAATCGCCTGTTAAAACGCTTTTTTCAAATGCCCAAAGAGGATAGCAAACGGCTGAACCGGGATTTCATCCGCTTTGTTAAAAATGATCTCAGGATAGGAAGAAAGAAAGCGGAATAAACTAGCCCCTACTACTGAATTATCCCCTCCTCCTTTAAAGTGATCATTAACTGGTAACACCGTTTTATGTCTTTCACCAGTGATGTTGCTGATATGGTGGCACCAGCTACTGCATCAATCTCTTTTCCTAGTGTGAGTTCCTCTCCCGCATAAGCCTCGAACTGACTCAGCCATTTCTTCTGGCAAATCGCAGCTCCATGTGAAGAGCGATAGACCGTAATGGTAAGACCCCTTACAGAAAGATCAGGAGCACAGGCAAGCAAATAATCAAAGTAGTCATACCGCCCCAAGGCGCGGGTCGACAAGAGGTATCCAAGTATTTCATCCTGCTGTCTAAGCAGATAGATCCGGTCATCATCCCTCATTAATCCCGCAAGCTCAAGGTCCTGATCAGTCAGTACAATAGCTTCTGCTGTCAAACCCTCCTGAAATACAGCCTGCACAAACTTATGCTCCTTCTTGGTTAAGTCCACATGCTCCTGAGAGAAGACCAGGGTAAAATTGACCAGAAAGAAAATAATACTTATAAATTTCATGGCGCTTTTTCAAAGAGATTAGAACCAGACAGCTACTCCAGCATTGAACTGCTTTTTTGTATCGCCCGTTCCCTGGTTGCTAAAACGCTGAAAATCTACTTTAAACATGGCTCCCGCCGCCAGTTTCCAGCCCAGTCCGATGGTCAGATCACTGCGTTGAAACTCTGGATTCTGAAGAATTGGATCCTCGGTGGAAACATGGGTGCTGTATTGTTCATACCTGATAAAGGGGATTAAACCTGATTCGAAACTTTCAACCTGGTGCAGAAGGTCATAGGACACTTCAAGATACCAACCGCCAATAGAACTCCCCAGATCGCTCCCGGTGAATTCATTATATGTGGCTGAGTTAGAAACCATGCCCAGATTGGCCTGCCCCCTAAGCTGCATACCTCCCAGCTGATACCTGGCATCCAATCCTAACATAGATAATCCCACCACTGAAGAATCGGCTGTAAGCACCGACGGGATATCCGATTTATCAAGGGCTCCAAAAAGGGTCGACTGAGTTTTGCCGGTATATCCCGAAAGTCCAAGTTGCAGACCTGATACGCCGAAGTAATTAACTTTAAAAGTCAGGTTCGGAGAATTAATAATGGATTCAGCCCCTTTCTGACGACCTTTTCTAAAGCCATTGGATCCGCTCAGAGTGGGTTCCTCATTGTAGCCATTGAAGCCATTTACCAGATACAGTTGGTATGAAAGAGCAGCCGATGGAAAAGTGCCGGTAAAACCTGCACCAATTTCCCGCCAGGTAGTAGGTACGATATATTTATCCAGGTTGGGCCGTTCGACCCCGTTAAATGTGGATGGCTCATGATACTCATTGATAATCCCCATGGGAATCAGCATTAGCCCACCCCGGAGTTTCAACCAGGAGAGAATTTCATATTGAAGGAAGGCCTGTTCTACAAAGACCTCTTTCACATGTTCAACTTCTATCTCTGTAATAAACTGAGTTTTGGAGTTGAACTTATATCCGAACATCAGGACCAGCCGGTGTACATCAAGGACACCATTATTGTAACTGCCATTATCCAACAATTGGTTATAGTCAATCTGCCCATAGCCTCCAATGCTTAGTTTTTTCTCAGCTTCCATCATTCTTCCTGCTGTATTGGTCAGCTCCTGTGCCTGGATCCAGACGGGTAATAAAATCGCAGTGCTCATTCCAATCACCAGGCTTCTAAGTACCTTTTTCATCCTATCGTAATTTTTAATAAGTGACCTTACAAACCTACAGCAAAATACCTGATAGAATGCGTTTTACATATGATACGGAGAATCATTCTAAATAACAATATGTCGTGATAGAATGATTATCTGATACTTAAAGCACATGTTAAAATGCCTATTTAGAATAGAATACCTACATATGGGTATGCCTCTGGGGGAGTCAGGCTAGTCTTACTCAGCAGCCTGAATGGGATATCGTTCAAATATCTTGGCGACCAGTTCTGAAAGTCCGGCTGCCCGCTGATCCGGATCGTATTCAAGTTCACCAACGGCTGCGCAATGCCAGATATGTTTCATGCTCTGGTTATCGAACATATCCACCGCAATCGCACGCTCCAGATAATTATATACGCCTGAATAGCCAGAGCCAGAGGCGGCCTCACGATGGTACACTGTAATCTTTATGGAAACATCTCCACCCGCTTCTACAAAGTTTAGTCCCCTGGTCTCAATCTCCCTGGCGAAAACCACCCTGATGCGTTCCAGTTCCATACCGGTGATGGTCTTTTTATTACCCTCGCTAAAATCCATAAAATGATAGCTGGTATATTGATCAAAGGTGGCTGAATCATCTATATCTGAATATAAGCTGACGGAGGGTCCGCATGCACTTAGTAATACGGAAAGGATGAAAATTGGGAATAGCTTAAGGGCCATATCTGTTTCTAAATGTTCAGACTTAAAAACACAAATACTGTGCCACAGAAAGCAGGTGCTACTGAACCCTGAATTCCATGCTGGTTAAGGCCTCTGATAGCTCCCACAGCTGAGCAGCTACTTCATTGGTAACCAGCTTTTTACTTGGAGAATCCGGTACAGGCCAACCTTGCATTTTCAGCATGCCTCCGGGACCAAAAAAGGCACCCTGCTCTACTCCATCTGCAGTGGCTGCATACAGTGATGGCAGTGCTCCCTTCTCTCCGGACTGGGCCACTACCTTGTTGATCAGGTTCATGGCTTTTGCTCCCAGTTGCTTACCCTCCATCTTGGCGCTTTTGGCCTGGAGCTCAGTATCCGCATAACCCGGATGAGCTGCAGCTACTGTCACACCACTTCCAGTCTCTGTCAGCCTGTTGGCCAATTCGCGAACAAACAGAAGGTTTGCCAGTTTGCTCATTCCATAGGCACCCCATTTTTTGTAGGCCTTCTCCCAGTGAATGTCTTCAAATCGTATTTCCCCAATGAGGTGAGCCAGACTGCTTACCTGGATCACCCTTGAATCTTCGGTCCCAGATAGCAAAGGCCAGAGCCTGGATGTAAGTGCAAAATGTCCAAGGTGATTTACTCCAAACTGCATCTCAAATCCATCCTCTGTCTTGTTGTATGGAATAGCCATTAGTCCTGCATTGTTTATTAGCAGGTCCAGCCTTTCGTGTGCTGCCGTAAACTTCGACGCAAACTGTTTCACCGATTCCAGGCTGGCCAGGTCGAGCTGCCAAACTTCAGGCTCCACTGCCACGTCCTCATTTATAATAAGCTGCCTGGCCTTTTCCCCCTTCTCCAGGTTCCGGCAAGCCATGATCACCTTTGCCCCTTTTAAAGCCAGAGCCTTTGTGGTATTGAATCCTAGTCCGCTATTGGCTCCAGTAACAATAACAATTTTGCCGTCCTGCTGCGAAATATCATCAACGGTCCATTTATTTTTTCTCATATATTTTCAATTTCCAGATAGGGTAAACTGCTCCCTTTGCATCTTATTCGTAAAGCGGGTCGAATATAACACTAAAATCAAATAAAAATGAAAACAAAAGAAAGAAACAGGAGCATTTGGATGATGGCTGCACTCTTATTCCTGGGAGCCACACTTTACGCTTTTCCAGGACATGATGAGGAGCTGTCCGACACCATCAATTACAAGGCCTATTATGGCAAGGTAGTTGATTCCAAAACAAATAAAGCACTTCCTTTTGCAACCATCGAAGCATTGGGGAGCAACGCTGCTACCGTTACCAATATTGATGGTGAATTCATCATTAAAATTGAACGGAAATCGGATGTATCACAATTGAAAATTGCTTATATCGGATTTCAGAACAAGATTCTTGAGCTGGATAAGTTATCAGACAAGGGATCCTATACTGTAAAGCTGGAACAGACTGCCATTCAGTTGAAACAAGTTACCATTCGCCCCCAGGATGCCATGGAGCTTATCGCCGATGTACTGGCCAATATCAGAGCTAATTACAGCGACCAACCAATGATGATGAGGGGATTTTACCGTGAGACTATCCAGAGGGGACGCAATTATGTCTCCATTTCGGAAGCCATAATTGATGTTTATAAGGGCAGCTACCTCAACGAGTATCAGGTAGACCAGGTGAAACTATTCAGAGGACGCAAAAGTGCGGATGTTGAGCGGATGGATACAGTTCTTTTTAAAGTTCAGGGTGGACCCAATACCACTATTCTTATGGATGTGGTGAAAAACCCCTATATCCTGCTCTCAGAGGAGTACCTGAATATTTATGATTTTCGCCTCTCAGATGTGATTACCATCGACGACAGGCTCCACTATGTCATCTCCTTCAATCAGAAAGAGTATGTGGATGATCCCTATTACAAGGGCCGTCTATATATAGAGATGGACAGACTTGCCATTTCGGAAGCTGAGTTTGAGCTCAACGTGGAAAATCAGGATCAGGCAGCCAGGCTCTTTATCAAAAGGAAGCCCATGGGAATGAGTATCATTCCAGAAAGAGCTGCCTACCGCGCCAAATATACCATTGAGGACGACAGGTGGTATTTCACTTATGCTCGCGCAGAGGTAAAGTTCAAGGTGAACTGGAAAAAGAAATTCTTCAATACCACTTACTCAACCATGTCAGAATTGGCCATTACTGACCGAACTTATGAAGGAATTGAGAAATTTGCCGGCAGGGAACGCTTCAAAAGCAACGATATCCTGAATGAAAAGGTATATATATTCTTTGATCAGGGATTCTGGGGGGGGTACAATGTAATCGAACCAGATCAGTCCATCCAAAGCGCAATCCGAAAACTGAACAAAAAATATCTGAAACGAACAGCCGATGTTTAATAGGCATCTATCTATATAGCTCAAAGCACTGTCTGTTGGAATTGTGTAACTTTATCATCCCTGTACAAGCCACAAAACAGACAGTGCTTTTTACACATTACAATGATCCTGAAAGAACAACAGCAACTAAGAAAAATCCAAAAGGGAGATATTGCATCCTTTGAGGCTCTTTTTCACCACTACTACAACGGCTTGTGTGGATATTCAACAAGACTTGTTGGCATGAAGGAAGTAGCAGAAGAGGTGGTTCAGGATGTGTTCTTTAATATTTGGAAAAACAGGGAAACGCTGCGAATCAGGCAAAGCATTCAAAGCTACCTGTATCGTGCAGCATATAATAACTCCATGATGTACCTGAGAAAAATGAGAAGAGAATATTTCATGGAAGATCTCTCCCGGCCGGAACCCAGTGTGGACGCTCCGGATCCTTCCCAGGTCATTCAACTGGACGAGGTATCAAATCTGATCTCTCAAACACTTGAAAGTCTTCCGGAAAGATGCAGGGAAATTTTCAGGATGAACCGCCAGGAGGGATTGAAATACAGAGAGATTGCCCAAAAGCTATCCATTTCAGAAAAAACAGTGGAAGCCAATATGGGGAAAGCGTTGAAAGCATTAAGAAACAGTATGGAGAGATATGAGCAGGAGTAAGGACATACAGATGGCCCGTTACCTGGCCGGGGAAATGACTACGAAAGAGGAAATCTCCTTTTTAAGTGGTCTTGAAGAAAGCCAGGAACAAATATCAGAATTGAAAAACATGGAAAAGAGCTGGAAATATTTTGATCAGAATCCTTCGCAGAAGGACTGGGACTCCGGAAAGGCCTGGAGCCGGCTTCATCAAAAGCTGGAATCGGAAGGCCTCCTGGACGATCAGCCGGTCAGATCGGAACGGAGCAGATTCACTCTCCTACTGAGGATTGCTGCATCCATTGCGTTGGTTCTGGCTATTGGGATTCCCGCACTCTATTTTGGAGTGATCCAGAATGAAACTGAGCTTAGTATCAGACATCACCTGGCTGAAGAGGGCGTAGCCACTGTGGATCTGCCCGATGGCAGCCGGGTCTATCTCAACAAAGGATCAGAGATCTCCTATTCGGTAGCTTTTAAGAATCAGAGAGCTGTTGAGCTAAGCGGAGAAGCCTTCTTCGAGGTTATGTCAGATCCACAGAATCCTTTTACAGTTTCTTCCGGAGAGATGGTAGTTACAGTACTGGGAACCTCTTTTAATGTGAAGCAGCTTGATAATCCCTCTGATCTTGAAGTTTATGTGAAAACAGGAAAGGTCAGGCTAGCCCTGAAAGAATCTGAGCAGTTCATTCAACTGGAGCCTGAAGAGTTCGGACTTGTTGAAAGCAGAAAACTCACCAGCTCGATACAGGAAGACCCAAATTATATAAGCTGGAAAACAAAAGATTTTAAATTTGTAAATTCAGCGCTGATTGAGGTTCTTCAGGAACTGGAAGAATCTTATCATGTGGATATTCATACAGAAGACCTTGACCTGTCGGAGATGAGGATTACCACCTCATATAGTGGCCAGTCCATCGATGCTATCCTGGAGACCATTGGTACAGCTTTTGAGATGAGTGTCAGCCACAAGGAGAATAGCTACTTTTTGACCAAATAGGATACGCACATGGGAAATAGATCAGGAGGATATCTGTCCGGACATCTTTGGTCGACACTACTCCTTTCAATCTTATCCCTTCTTATCTCTATGCCGGTTCATAGTCAGAAATCCCTTCCTGCTGTTCTTATTTCAATTTCCTCCAGGAACCAGAGCATCAACCAGGTTCTTGAGGAGATCACGCTTCAAACCGGCTACCACTTTACCTTCGATGCTGCCATTATTAATGGCAAGCAAAAAGTACAATTCAAGGTAAGCGACCTACTCCTGAAGAATGCCCTGGATTCCCTGCTCAAGAATCCCCAACTGGATTATAGGTCCATCGAAAAGAACATCGTTATATACCGGAAGAATGAAATCGCTCCCACCCCTATCAGCAGCACTATTGACAGAGCCCTTCTCAAGGGCAGAGTGGTGGATAAACGCTCAGGAAAACCTCTTCCTTTTGCCACCATTGCACTTTTCGAAACCAGTCTGGGCTCCATCACCAATCAAGAGGGAGAATTCTCTTTTAAAGTCCCCCTTGACTTTCCCGATCCCATGATGGTTATATCCTATATGGGATACAGGAGCATAGTACTTCCCATTACATATCCTGTATTGGAGGAGCTTGAAATTGGTCTGGAGAAGAAGCTGGTACCACTTCAGGAAGTGATCATCAGGTATGTTGATCCGGTCAAGTTGCTCCATGAGGCCATACAGAGAATTCCCGCGAATTACCTGGATGATCATTCCACCATGACCGCTTTTTACAGAGAGTCTGTAAAACGAAATGAGCACTGCATGGTATACTCAGAGGCAGTACTGGATGTGGCAAAAGGGCCCTATGCCTCCTTAACTTCCAGCGATCATATAAGCATAGTAAAGAGAAGGAAGATTTCCGATGTCTCCGCTGAAGACACAGTCCTGGTCAAGCTTCGATCCGGGATCTCCACTTCCCTGAGACTTGATGTGATCAAAAATCGTCCTGATTTTCTTGAAGATGATTTTCAATCCAGGTATAACCTGGAGTTCAGCGATATGATGACCTATGGTGACCGCCTGGTCTATGTCATTAGTTTTCAGCAAAAAAAGGAGATTCATGACCTGCTGTTCAAAGGGCAGATTTATCTTGATCAGGAGACCCTGGCCGTGCTTGCAGCCGATTTTGAATTTAATCCGGATTTGCTACACAAGGAGCCTGAACTCTTCCTGGTAAGTCGCTCGCCTAAAATTCGCATTCGGCCTGTGGCGGCCAGATATCATGTGAACTATAGAGCAGTTCAAAACAAGTACTATGTGAGTCAGGTACGCGGCGAAGTGGAATTGAAGGTCAGGAAACGAAAAAAATGGATCAGTTCCAGATATAAAATCTCCCTTGAAATGGCCATTACAGACCTAATTCCAGGACAGCGTTTACGCATCAACCCTGCCGATCGGGTAAGCCGAAATATTGTCCTTGCTGATGAACCATTCCAATTTGAACCGGAGTTCTGGGGAATTCATAATACCATTGAGCCGGAAGCTTCACTCCAGGAATCGATCCGAAAACTGGAACACAGCAGTCAGGAGATTTTTGAGTAAATTCGTATTTTAGATCATTCTATCTTTAGTCAATCAAAATACTTCATTCCATGAGAAAAATTTTAGGCTTTACTATCCTGGCCATGTTGCTTGCCTGCACCCAGGCACCTCCTGAGGTCACTAAGTACACCATCGAACAATTCTACGACAACCTCTCCATCGGAGGAGGAAGCTTCTCAGCCGATGAAACCACTTTGCTTGTTACCAGCAACCAGACTGGGATCTACAATGTCTTTGCACTGAATGTAGACGGCTCA
>QMPQ01000061.1 GCA_003648635.1 Bacteroidota bacterium
GACCGGTGGTTCCAAGGCCGGGGAAAATAATTGATGTGGCCCTGGTGGGGAATCCCAACTCTGGCAAGACCACGCTGTTTAACCGTGTTTCCCGTTCGAAGGAGCATGTGGGCAACTATGCCGGTGTTACTGTCGGTTCAAAAGAGGCCCTTTTCAATCATAAAGGTTACACCTTCCGTATTACCGATCTTCCGGGAACTTACTCCCTCTCCGATTATTCCAGTGAGGAGCGCTTTGTGAGAGAACATATTTTGAAGAATAAGCCTGATGTAGTGGTTAATGTGGTTGATGCAAATAACCTGGAACGGAACCTCTACCTCACCAGTCAGCTTATCGATATGGATGTGACCGTGGTACTTGCCCTGAATATGTATGATGACCTCCTGGCTAAAAAAGATAAGATCGACCTGGGCCTGCTTAGCAAACTGCTGGGAATCAGAGTTGTTCCAACCATTAGTCATCGGGGTAAAGGGATATTCAGGTTGTTGAATCATGTCATACGTGTATTTGAAAATGAGGATCCTGATATCAGGCATATCCATATCAATTACGGAGAGGAGATTGAGCATTCGGTTCAACGATTGCAGGAGCTTATTCGACTCACACCCTCACTTACAGACCACTATTCCTCCAGGTTTATTTCCCTTAAATTGCTGGAGCGTGATGATAACTGTGCTTATCTTATTTCGGAAGCTGACAATTTCATAGAGATACAGGATAGGGCAAGGGAGGAGAATCAACGAATCAGTAAGCTCTTCAGGGAAGAGACTGATACTTTGATTACCGATGCGCGCTATGGCTTTGTGGCTGGAGCGCTCAAGGAGACCATGAAGAAAAGCGGGGCTGATCCCGGGTTTTCACGTTCGCAGCGTATAGATAAGATACTTACGCATAAGTACCTGGCCCTTCCCATCTTCCTGGGTTTTCTCTGGCTTATGTTTCATGCCACCTTTACCCTGGGTAACTATCCCATGGCTTGGATCGAAAGAGGGGTGGAGATGCTGGGTCAGCTGATCCAGGCGAATCTGTCGGAGGGAATCTTCCGGGATATGCTTGTGGACGGGATCATCGGTGGAGTGGGGGGGGTGATAGTATTTCTGCCCAACATCCTGATACTTTTCTTCTTTATCTCCCTGATGGAGGATACAGGTTATATGGCCCGTACTGCATTTATCATGGACAAGGTGATGCACCTGATTGGTTTACATGGAAAGTCCTTCATCCCCCTGATCATGGGCTTTGGTTGTAATGTGCCCGCCATCATGGCTACCAGAACTCTGGAGAACCGGAACGACCGGCTGCTTACCATGTTAATTATTCCTTTTATGTCATGCAGTGCCAGGCTCCCGGTCTATGTGCTGGTTGCAGGAGCCATTTTCCCCACAAAGGCTGGGAATGTGATTTTTATGCTCTATTTGATCGGGATTGTATTTTCCATGTTGATGTCCATACTATTTAAGAAGACACTCTTTAAAAACAGTGAGGCGCCATTTGTTATGGAGCTTCCCATTTACAGGAATCCAGGGATCAGGGTGATTCTGCGTCATATGTGGACCAAGGGAGCACACTACCTGAAAAAAATGGGAGGGGTGATCCTGGTGGCATCACTGGTGATCTGGGCCCTGGGATATTTCCCCAGGAATGTTGAGTATACAAGGGATTACCAGGAGCTTATCACCCTGGAGCAAGAGAAAGGTACGGAGCAGGCTGAAACTCAAGTTGCTTTGCTTAGCCTGCAAATGGAGTCGGAGCGTCAGCAGCACTCCTATATTGGTCGCCTTGGGATGGCCATTGAACCAGTGATCAGGCCGCTGGGTTTCGACTGGAAGATGGGCATCAGCCTGGTAACCGGCTTTGTTGCCAAGGAGATTGTGGTCAGCACCATGGGTGTTCTGTATCAGGGAGATCCGGATGGCGTAGAGGGATCGGCCTCCCTTCAGGAGAGGATCAGGGAGGAGGTTTATACCGAAGGGCCCAAAGCCGGGGCCAGCGTATTTACACCCCTTACCGGCATCTCTTTTCTCCTGTTTGTACTCTTCTATCTCCCATGTGTGGCGGTGATTGCTGCCGTGGGAAGGGAGGCTGGAAACTGGAAATGGGCGGCCTTTGTGCTGTTTTATACCACGGTCATTGCCTGGACCGCCAGTTTTGTTGTTAATCAGTTGGGCACTTTGCTCCAACTGGGATGATTTTGCTATCTTGGCCCCCCCTTTAAATATGTAAGTCTATGTTGAAAAAGTTATCCTTTCTTGTATCCATGCCATTCATGGCTGTGTTGATGATTATCCTGATTGTTGTTCTTGCGCTGGCCACCTTTATGGAGAGTGCCTATTCCACTCAGACAGCCTGGGCGGTATTTTATGGAACGCACTGGTTCGAAGTCCTCATGGTGCTTATTGGAATCAACCTGGTAGGAGTAATGGTAAAACAGAAATTTTTCCGTAGGAAGAAGATAGTTGTTTTGCTGTTTCACCTGTCTTTTATCCTGATTCTTGTTGGAGCTGCCATCACACGCTTTATAAGCTACGAAGGGAATATGCATATCCGGGAGAATCAGGCTTCCAATGTAATGCTTAGCAGCAATGCTTACATCGATGTAGTACTTGAAGTCAATGGGGAGACCTCTACAAGCTCCAGGAAGGTGATGCTAACTGATCTGACTCCAAAAGATTATCGAATGAACACCAATGTGGGGGGTGAAAAGGTAAAGATCAAATCTACCGAATATTTAAGCAGTATTGTGGAGCAATACATTGCTTCTCCTGGAGGAGAACCCTATATGCAAGTGATGTTGGTGACCGAGCGACAGACCTCTGTGGGGCTTCCATCGGGGACCACCCAGGAGGTAAATGGCATGACCATTGGACTTAACCTGGAGGATGCATCTGCGATGATCAATTTCTATTCGCAGGGAGAGATGATCCTGATGACTGCTCCATTTGCTGTTACGCAGGTGCAGATGGGTGGTGAAGAAGGAGAAGAGTTTGCTGCCGGGGAATCTGTACCAATCAGGGAGAATACCCTGTATGCCCTGGGGAACATGCGGATGGCTCTGCAGACCTATATGCCCTCAGCCAGGAAGCAGATTGTAAGAGCACAGTCCGGAGAGATGGGTTCGCATCAAGGTGCAGTAAAGCTGGAAATGAAATACATGGGCATGATAAGTGAGGTATATGTCCCTGGATTAGCGCGATTAGTCGGTAGACCAGTACAGGGAACTATGGGCAATCTTAAATATACTATTAGCTATGGTTCGAGGGAAATCATGGTACCATTTTCACTTTTCCTCAAGAATTTTGAGGTAGAGCGCTACCCGGGCTCCAACAGTCCTTCCTCCTTTGCCAGCGATGTGGTTTTGCAAGATCCGGAAATGGGAATACAGGAAGACCGCAGAATATTTATGAATAACGTTTTAAAGCACAGGGGATACAGGTTCTACCAGGCTTCCTATGATAAAGATGAGCTTGGAACCATCCTCTCGGTGAACAGGGACCGTACTGGTACCTTTGTAACCTATCTGGGTTACCTGGTCTTAATTGCCGGAATGATAGTAGCACTATTTGTTCCCGGAACCCGCTTTGCCATGATCGCCAGGAAAAGTGCTCCTGTGGCACGGACAATCGTACTGATTATGCTTTTGCTGGGAGGAAGCCTCTCCCTGTTTTCCCAGGAGGTTCCGCCTAATGATGTGGCCAAAGACTTTGGCCATTTGTGGGTTCAGGACAAGGGAGGCCGTTTTGAACCCATGAACACCCTATCCAATGAGGTGGTCAGAAAAATAACCAAGCATGCTCATTATAAAAGCTACAGTTCCGACCAGGTACTGTTGGGAATGATTCTTTATCCTGAAGTGTGGCAACTTAAGGAGTTGTTTAAGGTGAAACATCCGGAACTGCATCGCCTGACGGGTTACAGCGGGGAAATGGTCAGTTTTAATGATATGATGGATTCTACCGGGAGTTACCTGCTTTCAGAGCTGGTTAATGAAGCCTATGCCAAACAGGTCACCATGCAAACGGAGCTGGACAGGGAGCTTATAAAACTGGATGACCGTTTGAATGCCTTCTACCTGGTGCAGTCGGGCGGACTGATCCGCATCTTTCCCGATGAGGGGGCTGAAAACAACAGATGGGCCTCGCTTAGTGAAGCGATGATGGGTCAGATGAACGACAAAGAGGATAGCATATCAAATGTATTTCTAAACTACCTCAGTGCTATTCAAATGGGTGATTCCAGAGCAGTTGGCATTTATATGGATCAGCTCCATGAGAATCAGCTTCGTGATGAGATTCTCCCTTCAGAGTCAAAAAAGAATATGGAGATCCTTTACAACAAGATCAATATCTTTCCAAAGCTGGCAGAATTTTATGGAATATTTGGGATCATCATGATGATACTGTCTTTCCTGGTGGTCTTCAAGCCACGCAAACTCTATGATGTCCTGTTCCGGATTGGGGTGATTCATTTGGCGGTGGCGCTTGTGATCCACACCCTGGCCCTGGCAATAAGATGGTATATAAGCGGTCACGCACCAATGAGCAACGGCTACGAGTCAATGATCTTTGTGGCGTGGGTAACCCTGCTTGCGGGTTTGATTTTTGTAAAGCGTTCCGGTTATGCACTGGCGCTTACAGCCATACTTGCGGCACTTTCGCTGATGGTAGCCGGAATGAGTAATATGAATCCGGAAATAACCAACCTGGTTCCTGTACTGAAATCTCCATGGCTCACCATCCATGTGGCCGTGATCATGGCAGGCTACGGATTCCTGGGACTGGCGTCCATTATGGGACTGATGAACATCACTCTCTATGCAATTCTTACACCCTCCAATAAAACAAAGATGGAGGAGGTGATCCTGCAAGTAACCAATGTGAACCATTTAACCCTGATTGTGGGGCTTTATTTTATGACTGCCGGGGTTTTCCTGGGGGGGGTATGGGCCAATGAATCCTGGGGTCGGTACTGGGGATGGGATCCTAAGGAGACCTGGGCCTTGATAACGGTCCTGGTTTATGCCTTTGTAACCCATATGCACAGAATTCCCGGCTTGAGAGGGAGGTTTGCTTATAACCTGGCCAGCTTTATCTCTTACAGTTCCGTGATGATGACTTATTTCGGGGTGAACTACTTCCTGGGAGGAATGCATTCCTATGCCAGTGGTTCATCATTTAAGGTTCCCATGTGGAGCTATGGGGTGCTTCTGCTGCTTACAGGGCTTTCAGTATTTGCTTTTACAAGGCAGCAAAAGCTTTTGCCGGAGAAGAGTGTCCAGAACGAGTCCTGATCAGTAGGGAATTTCGTTCATACCGCTGCGGTCCCTGTTACCAAAGTCCATAACACAATTGGTCCGGTAGGAACGATGTGGTCGGATTGCAACACCAATGGAGTTGAAATCAGATGACAGAATATTGTTCCGATGGCCCAGATTTTCGATTCCCTCATCAATCAGAAGGGAGATTACAATATCGATGGCTTGCTCATACCCATAGGAGCAGTTTTCCCCCACATGCTTGTACGGATTTCCCATGAGCGGCTCAAAACGCTTTTTAAAACCGCTGTGACCGGTAGTTCCCTTTTCTCCCGACTTCCGTGCATGTCCCTGGGCTACTGCAGTGAGATCTTTTTCCGGCAGCAAGTGGTTTAAGTTGGTGGTCTTTTTCAGATCCCTGGTGAGCGACCTGGTAAAGCTGCTCTTCTCCACCTGGTTCTCCTGAATATATACTGCCAGAAATGTTTCGGTAAAAAGAGGTCCGTTATGCCTTGCCATGTTCATAAAAAGGATCACCTTTTTCTCCTCTTCATTGAGGTATTCAAGGTCTGCGGCGGTATTCAAGGTAGAGATCACATCGGCGTCCCATGCCTGCCATGGATTTGGCTGTGCCATCAGGGACAGAGGCAGTAGCAGGAAGATTATCAGGCTTATCCTATGCTTCATAATAGACTAAATATACTTCATATCCTTCAAGTATCTTAAATCCCATGCTAAGGTAGAGTTCGATGGCCGGGATGTTATCGTGGTGAACCTCGAGTTTTATGGAGGATCCCTTGTTTCTGGTAAAGGCCATTGACTCCTCAGCTAGTTTCCGGCCATAACCTAAGCCCTGCTGGGAGGGAAGAACTGCTAAATACTGCAAGTGAACCCGCCTTCCGTCCCAGGTTAGCCAGGAGGTACCGATGATCTTGTTGTTTGTTTCATCTTCCAGGACCAGAAATCTACCTCCCTGGGCATTGCAGCGAAGGATTACCTCAGGACTGTCGTCACGTTCAGATCTGTAGACCCCGGTCTCTTTCCAAAGGTCCTCAATTTGTAGAAAATCGCCCTGCCGATAGTCTCGGATGATCATAGATCTTATGCTTTGACCACATACACCTGTCCGGTTTCATAACGGATCACCTTGATGGCTTCACCCTTTTCAATGAGACCGTATTCCGACATGGCGTCATAGATCTGTTCCTGAATCATCACACGACCCGATGGCCTGAGTACCGTATGAGCTACACCTAGCTCCCCAATGAGGCTTTGCTGTTTGGTTTCTACTCCGATAAATCCATCTTCGGTGCGTTGTTCGCTTTTTAGAGACAAGTTAGTGAAGGCGGTGGTAGTAAGTAGCTTCCGGGTGGCCCACAGGGAGAAGATTATTCCCGCCAGTGTTGCCACAAGAACCAGGCTTAATGATTTCATTAATATACTCAGGCCTTCCCCTGTAAACTCAGGGTCCTCAAACACCACATTATCCACCAGGCTCAGGGTGAGCCCGGTAATCACAGCAATAATCCCTGCGACTCCGGCTACCCCAAATCCGGGGATAGCAAATATCTCTACCATGATAAGGATGATCCCCACAATAAAGAGGATCAACTCCCAGTTTTCTGCCATACCTTCCAGGTAGAGAGGTGCAAAATAGAGCAGGGCGGCTACAATGGAGGCTCCCAGTGCGAAGCCGATTCCGGGTGATTGCAGTTCAAAGTAGATGCCACCAATGATTATCATGATCAGTACGCCACTGATCATGGGGTTGATCAGAAAGCCAATCATTTTGTCCATGCCGGTAGGCTTGTAGGAGCTCAGTTCATACTCCTCAAAACCGAGTCTGGCGATCACCTCCTTCATGGATTCCACAGTTCCCTCACAATAACCGTGAGCGATGGCCTCGGATGCAGTAAAGGTTAGCACCTGACCGGTGTCGCTGACTCCTTCAACATAAAGCTTGGGGTCGACCATGGCCTCTGCAATGGCGGGATCGCGATGCCAGGTATAAAGGGTATCTGAACCTGTGACCAGCGTGTCCTTTCCATGGGCTTCAGCGGTGGCTCTCATGGTGGCTCTCATATAGGACTGGTATTTGTCGGGCACCTGTTCTCCGGTCTGATTGACCACCGTGGCTGCTCCAATCTTTCCACCGGGTTTCATGTAAATGCTGTCACAGGCGATGGCAATCAGAGCACCTGCCGAAGCGGCATTATCATCGATAAACACATGGACAGGCATAGGGGCATTCAGAAGTTTTGTCCGGATGGAGTCGGCAGCACTTACTTCGCCTCCATAGGTGTTCAGGTGAAGAATCACCACATCGGCCTCCAGTGCTATTGCCTCCTCTATAGCTTCCTGCGTAATCCGCCAGGTGGGCGCTGCAATATTATCTTTGATAGCAAAGGTGTAAATCAGGGTTTTGCTTCCTGATACAGAGTCGGTAACAAGGGTATCTGGAGCCAGTACCTGGCTGCTAAGTACCAGAACCAGCAGAGCGGCGAGAACCGTATATGTAGCTTGCTTCATAATGAACTGTATATAACTTCAAAAGTAAGAATATTTTCTGCTAAATTTGTGGGGTCGTTCAAAACACTATCCGAATGGAATTAAATAGATTATCAGCCATATCCCCCGTGGATGGCCGTTACAGGTCAAAAACAGAAACTCTGTCAGCTTACTTTTCAGAGTTTGGCTTAATAGGGTACCGGGTTATGGTTGAGGTGGAGTACTTTATTGCGCTTTGCAAAGCAGGGATTCCGGCCTTATCGGACCTTAGTTCTGAACAACTGGAGGAGCTGAGAAAGATCTATACTGGTTTTTCAATTGAGGATGCTGAGAAGGTGAAAGAGATTGAGAGAGTGATCAATCACGATGTAAAAGCTGTGGAATACTTTGTGAAGGAGCAGTTTGAACAGCTGGGTCTTGATGCCTACAAGGAGTTTATTCATTTTGGACTTACATCACAGGATATCAATAACACAGCCACACCACTCTCCCTGAAAGATGCCATGGAGGCCACTTATTATCCCATGCTGGATCAACTGACCCAGGAACTTGAGAAACTGGCTACTGAATGGGATCAGATTCCCATGCTGGCACGTACCCACGGTCAGCCTGCTTCTCCCACACGGTTGGGCAAGGAGATTCGGGTTTTTATCGAGCGGCTCGATGTTCAGCTGGAACAGTTGGAAGAGATCCCTGTTCCAGCCAAATTCGGAGGTGCCACAGGGAATATGAATGCCCATGTGATCACTTACCCGGAGATTGACTGGTTCATGTTTGGAGAGCATTTTGTGGGTGAAGTATTGGGACTGAAGCGCTCCTGGCCCACCACGCAGATTGAGCACTATGATAACCTGGGAGCCATGTTTCATGCCTTTGAGCGGATCAACACCATCTTGATGGATCTGGCCAGGGATATCTGGACCTATATATCCATCGATTATTTCAAGCAGAAAATCAAGAAGGGAGAGATAGGCTCTTCGGCCATGCCTCACAAGGTAAATCCCATCGATTTTGAGAATGCCGAAGGGAATCTGGGAATGGCCAATGCCATTTTTTCGCATCTGGCGGCCAAACTTCCCGTTTCCAGGTTACAGCGCGATCTTAGCGATTCAACCGTTCTTCGCAACCTGGGTGTGCCCCTTGGACATACCCTGATAGCCATGCAATCGATGATCAAGGGTCTCGGAAAACTTATTGTAAATGAAACTGCAATTCGGGCGGACCTGGAGAGGAACTGGGCCGTTGTGGCCGAGGCCATCCAATCTATTCTCAGGCGTGAGGAATTTCCCAAGCCCTATGAAGCATTGTTGGAGCTCACCCGGACCAACAAAGGAGTGACCGAGGAGACCATCCGGGAGTTTATCCAGGGGCTCGCCGTATCCGGTGAGGTGAAAGAGGAGCTGCTTAAAATTACACCCTGGAATTATACTGGATTGTAATATGAAAAGATTTTTCAAGTTATTCAAATACCTGGTCCCATATAAGTGGCTCGTTTCTCAAAACATAGGATATAATGTGCTGAGTGCCTTTTTTGCACTCTTCTCTTTTGCCATGGTGATCCCTTTTCTGAGCGTCTTGTTCGGAAACCAGGAGGTGGTCACCGAGCCCATGAATTTTGCCCTGAGTACCAAATACTTCATGCATACTTTGAATTTCTACATGGGCCGGATTATGATCACCCATGGCAACAATGGGGCCTTGATATTAGTGAGCACCATGGTGATCATCTTCAGCCTCTTAAAAAATGGATTTATCTTTTTGTCCAACCATGTGCTGGCCCCGGTGCGTGCCTATGTGGTCATGGATATCCGCAACGAGATTTACCGTAAGGTTCTAAAACTGCCGCTATCCTATTTCACCGAGGCCAGAAAGGGCGATGTGATGGCAAGGATTTCCAATGATGTGCAGGAGATAGAGAACTCCGTGGTGACTTCACTCTCCATGCTGTTCAGGGATCCTTTCACTGTGATCCTCTACATGGTGATTCTATTCACCATTAGTTTCCAGCTCACAATCTTCGTGCTGATTCTACTTCCCCTCTCCGGACTCCTTATTGGAAGAGTGGGACGGTCCCTGCGAAAGACCACTTATAAGGGACAGCAGAGGTTGGGTGAGCTCATGTCCCAACTGGAAGAGACCCTCACGGGTTTAAGGATCATTAAAGCCTTTAACGGAGAGGATAAGATGGAAAAGAAGTTTATGCATACCAATAAGCTCTATGCCATCCTGTTCCGAAAAGCTGCCCGGCGCCGTTACCTGGCAAGTCCTATCAGTGAGTTCCTGGCTACCCTGGTGCTTATGGTTATCATGGCCTATGGAGGATCGCTGGTGTTGTCGGGACCGGAGGTAATGAGCGGTGAGAGCCTGATCTTCTTCCTGATTATTTTCAGTCAGCTGATTCAACCAGCCAAGAATCTGACCACGGCTTACTTCAGCATACAGAAGGGATTGGCATCGGTCGATCGGGTGGATGAAGTTTTGCTGGCCCAGGATAAGATTCCGGAGAAGCCCAATGCGCAGGATATCGATACTTTTAAGCAGAGCATTGAGTACAGAAATGTCTCCTTCAAGTATGAGAAGGAGTATGTATTGAGGGATGTTTCCTTTACCATTGAGAAAGGAAAGACCATAGCACTGGTGGGAAAATCGGGTTCGGGGAAATCAACCATGGTGGACCTGCTCCCCAGGTTTATGGATACCACCAAGGGGGAGATCCTGATTGACGGAGTGCCGGTGAAGGACTATAAAATCGATTCTCTGCGGAGGCTTATGGGTATTGTGAGTCAGCAGTCCATACTCTTTAACGATACCTTCAGAAATAACATAGCCTTTGGCAGTAAAAAGGGTATTCCCAGCGAGGAACTGATTGTGGAAGCAGCAAAGGTGGCCAACGCCCATGAGTTTATCATGGAGACTGAAAATCAATTCGATGCCGGTGTGGGGGAAGCAGGAGGAAAGCTGAGCGGGGGACAGAAACAGCGGATCAGCATCGCGCGGGCAGTGATGGCCAATCCGCCCATCCTGATCCTGGATGAGGCCACTTCTGCACTGGATACCGAGTCTGAAAAACTGGTTCAGGATGCCATTATCAATTTGATGAAGAACCGTACCTCCATTGTTATTGCACACAGGCTTTCGACCATTAAGCATGCCGATTTAATCCTGGTCATTGACGAAGGGAAAATTGTAGAAAGGGGCACCCACGAGGAGCTGATCAGGAATAAGAAGGGTCTCTATACAAAACTCCACACCATGCAAATGTTTTAATTCCAATGAAGATCAGCGCATTCACAATGGGCAAGAATGCCCTGAAACTATACTATCCCATGAGGCAATCGATTGAGTCAATTTTGCCCCTGGTGGATGAATTTGTGGTAGCCCTGGGCGATTCAGACGCAGATGACATTACTAAGGCTGAAATAGAGGCCATCGGCAGCGAGAAGATTCGCATTATAGATACTGTATGGGATATAGAGAAATATCCCCGTGGGATGGAACACGCACATCAGACCGATATTGCCATGAAACACTGTAAGGGCGACTGGCTGTTCTATTTGCAATCGGATGAGGTGGTTCATGAGCGGGATCTGGAGCCAATCAGGAAGCGATGTGAGGACTTGCTGGATGACCATAGGGTTGAGGGTCTACTGTTCCGTTACCGGCATTTCTGGGGCGATTATGAACATGTACAGGATGGTCATTGCTGGTATCGCAAAGAGATCCGGATTGTCAGGAACCTGCCTGAGGTCCATTCCTGGGAATCGGCGCAATCATTCCGGAAGATTCCTGACTTTGAAGGAGTGAATTACAGGCAGCAGGCCGGGACTTATAAACTACATGTAGCAGATGTGGATGCTGAAATTTTTCACTATGGATGGGTTCGACCGCCCAGGGTGATGCAGAATAAAATTAAAGCATTCAGTACCAATCATCGTGGAAAAGAAAGCGTGGAAGCGCTGGAGGCGACCCACCATTTTGATCGTATTTATGATTATGGGAACCTCTCTAAAGATACATCTTATACCGGGACACATCCGGCAGTCATGCAGCCGTGGATGGCTACATTCGACTGGAAAGAGCAATTACGTTTCTCTGGTCCGGCCCAGAGCCAGAATCAACTCAAGGCCAATCATGATAGGTTCAAATACCGTGTAATTTCCTGGATTGAGAAAAATCTGCTGGGAGGACGCAGACTGGGAGAATTCCGTAACTATATCCTGTTAAAAAGGTAGTAGAGCTTATTACTAGTCGATCAGCTTACCATTTTTGGAATATCTCTTTTTTTCCGGCAGCTCCTCACCGGCTTCAAAAGTTGTCTCTTCGTACAATTCACCCGTTTCGTAATAACGCTTGGTAAGCCCGTTCTTTTTATTCTCGTAGTAAGTGGTATGCTCGTATATCTTTCCGCTTTTGAAGAACCATATGGCGGGCCCGTGCTTGCGACCATGTTCATAGGTGATTTTGGAATGGACTGTAAGCCCATCATCGTAGAAGTTGATTTTAACCCCATGCATATACCCTTCTTCATCCACAGGGTTCAAGCTGGACAGGGTGCCATCCTCACGCCTCTTCTTCACCATTTGAGGAGTATCTCCTTCGTCTGCCTGGTCCCCTGGTTCCTTCCCCTGATTGCAGGAAGTAATGAGGATGGAGAGGCTAAGTATCAGTGAGAATTGGAGCTTATTTTTCATGGTGGAGCTGAGATTAAGAAGGTAAATATACCTGATTTTCCGTGAACCACAACTGATGTATTTTCGGTGCGGATTTGCTTCCATTGGTCTCCACATTTGAGCTTTCTATCAATAATATATTGCTATGCTATGCATTCTCTGCTTCTATTTTGATATTTTTACGACCGGAATATCAACTTTACTCTAAGATCTACCGGGAATGGAAGTTACAATTGATGATCAGGATGGTGTGATTATGCGACGCTTTTCGGGCGAAGTTTGTTTCGAGGATATGATCGAATCATGGAACAGGTTGTTGACCTCTTATCCCAATCTGAAACAATACAAAGGGATCCTCACCAACTTCCTGGAAGCAGATATAAAGCATGAAGACAATAACCTGAATGGCATTGTGGAATTTCTGAAAGGCTACCTTGATCAATTGAAGGATCTGAAAATCGCCATTGTAATGGATACTCCCATGGTAACCAACACCATTATTGTGGGCCAGAGAGTGAAGTCTCTGCAAATCAAACCCTTCTCTACAGTTGAAGCCGCACTACAGTGGATTGAGAATTAGTCGGTCCAAAAAAGCTGCTTTTTATTGTTAATTTCATAATTTAGTGGCTAAATCCAGCCTGATGTTCTATTTATGGAAATGCCTCTTTATGCCGGCAGGCTTACTGCTGGCCTTCATGCTCACAGCATGTTCAGAGGATAAGGAGTCTGTGGCGCCAGGAATTCTGGTTTCAACAGAGTGGCTGCAGGATCATTTGAATGACTCAAATGTGGTGCTTCTTCACTCAGGGTCGGCTGGCCTCTATGACACTATTCATATTCCCGGTGCCCGGCTAATCATTCCTGCAAGATTTACTGTGAACACAGACTCGAATCGTAATGAAATGCCTCATAGCGATAGCATTGTGGAATTGCTAAGAAAGGTTGGTGTGGATAATGATTCAAAGATTGTTCTGTACCATGAAAAAATAAGTCTCCTGAACCGCACTGCCAGGGTATTTGTGGCACTGGATTATCTGGGACTAGGTGAGCAGATACTGGTTTTGGACGGGGGACTGTCCGCATGGCTGGAGGAAGGGTATGAGACCACAGATGTGCTTGCTGACTTTTCCCGCGGCAACCTGGAACCACAAGATTTAAAGGAGCTTATTATAAGTGCTGATGAGCTTGATCAGCAACGTTGGAACGATCAAGTTGTGGTGATTGATGCAAGGTCGGCTGAAGAGTATTACGGAACCCTGGGAACCCTGGAGGAGCCATCAGAAGGAGGTCATATTGAAGGGGCCTATTCACTTTCCTACCTGAATATTACTACAGACGAAAGTCCTTATCTGTTCAGGTCAGACGTCGAACTTAAAGAGCTATTCCGGGAAGCAGAGATGGATCCGGGAAAAGTGACATTAATTTACTGTAATTCAGGCATCAAGGGCTCACTTAATTATTTGGTAGCAAGACATCTTGCTTACCCCGCTTTGCTTTACGATGGGTCGTTTGAGGAGTGGGAAGAACTGGACCTGCCAGCAACCAGGCCTGTTGCCATTCCGGACAAAAACGAATAAATCAGGGCTTATGAATAAAAGAAAAACTTATCCATATTGGAATCCATACATAGTGGGAGTTGGTATCGGGCTGCTGATCATCCTCTCCTTTGTGGTGACCGGAAGGGGGCTGGGCGCTGTGGGCGCCTTTAATGGGATCATTGCTTCCCTGGTACATGCCATTGCCCCTGACTATGCCTTATCAAAAGGGGCTTATTCAACTTACCTCTCAGGCGTGGAACACCCCCTGAAGGATTGGGTGGTCATTGAGATAGCCGGCGTTTGTATCGGCGGACTCTTTTCGGGGATCGTATCCGGGCGCTTCAAGTTTGAGGTGATCAAAGGGCCCGGAATCTCTAATGTGACCAGACTCATCTTTGCATTTTCGGGTGGACTGCTTATGGCGTTTGCAGCCAAGTTTACCCGTGGGTGCACAAGCGGGTTGGCCCTTAGCGGAGGCTCTGTTTTGAGTCCGGGTGCCTGGCTATTTATGATTTCGGTTTTTATAGGTGGCTACTCAGTTGCCTGGATAATGAAAAAAGCATGGAACTAATGGCACCTTTACAATTCTCTTTAGAGCTTTCAGAAACATTCCTTCTGCTTTTTGCCTTACTGACAGGTATTGCCTTTGGGATGTTCCTTGAGAAAGCCGGTTTCGGAAATGCCAGGAAGCTGGTGCAACAGTTTTACAATACCGATATGGCGATGTTCAAGGTTCTTTTTTCTGCCATTGTAACAGCCATGCTGGGAATCTACTGGCTCTCTTACTTCGGGGTTCTGGACATTACGCAGATCTACATCAACGCTACCTTTATCTGGCCACAGGTGATAGGTGGCATTGTCTTCGGATTTGGCTTTGTGCTCTCGGGACTCTGTCCGGGTACCTCCTGTGTAGCTGTTTTCACCGGGAAACTGGATGGGCTTGCCGTATTTGCAGGTATGTTTACAGGATTATTTCTGTATGCTGAGGTGGAACCTAAGTTAATAGGGGCTATTTCTTACTCTTCCATTGGCGATATCTCGCTTTATGAGCTTTTTCACATGGAGTACGGGGTGCTTACCTTTCTGATTGCCACCATTGCCCTTGTTGCATTCTGGCTTGCAGGAAAAGTGGAGGAACGATTCAATAACAAACCCCTGAAGCCTTCATCATGAAAACCAACCACATCCTTGCAATAATGGCTCTGGTTGTCGGATTGACCGCAGCTTTTACCAAGCACTCGGAGAATAATAAGCTCTATCCCGACTGGAAATTTCATAAGGAGCGAATCGATGGTAAGAAGTACAGCTTCATTTCGGCCAGCCATCTGGCCAACCTGATATACAGCAAGGATCAAAACATCGTCATTTTTGATGCCAGGTCGTGGAAAGCCTTTGAGGGCTACCATATTCCTCAGGCACTTGCATATGATCCCGGCTTGGGAAGCAAAGCTGCCAGCAGTTCCGGCAAAATTGTTCTTTATGGAGAACCGGATGACGAGAGCCTGTACGATCTGGCCAGAAAACTGCCCGGCAAGGTATATGTTTTAAAGGGAGGCATGGATGCATGGTACTCCCTTGTTTTGTTCCCTGACTTTCTGAGCTTCAGTGTTCGTAACAGCGATCAGCTTGATCATATCCTGCACAGGAGCGGATTCTTCGGTGGAAAGCCACAGAATACCCAGCTCCTGAACATCAATGTACGGGAGGGTCGCTACCGGGAAGGTTGTTGACCTGAGTTTCATAAAATGGCTGGATTTTTGTTGTATATATTTCAACTTGCTTAAGGGTTCATACATAGCCATTCTCCTGCTTCTGTTCCAATCTGTTTATGGGCAGTCCCGGGAGGAATTATTTGCTGAGGAGCTCGTCAGTGCGGCCCTCAGACTATGCGAACAGGAGGTGGTCTATGACCCGGCTTACTATGCCCTCGACTATCCCAACGGGGATGTGCCGGCCGATCGCGGGGTTTGTTCCGATGTGATAATCCGGGCTTACAGGTACCTGGACATTGATCTGCAGGAAGAAGTGCACGTGGATATGCAGTCCCATTTTGAGCTCTATCCTGCTATCTGGGGTTTGAGCCGGACAGATGCCAATATTGATCATCGCAGGGTGCCTAACCTGATGAAGTATTTTGAGCGGCATGGCATGGAGAAGCCCATCACGAATAAGTCAGCCGATTATCTTGCTGGTGATATTGTCTGTTGGAACCTGGGTGGAGCTCTTACCCATATTGGTATCCTGGTTGATCTTAGGTCGACCGATGGATTGCGGCCCATGGTTGTGCATAACATAGGAAGGGGACAGGTACTTGAGGACTGTTTGTTTGATTATAGGATCATTGGTCACTATATTTATCAAGGCAAAAACTGAATTTTATGAAAAAGACCATATACCAGGTAGATGCGTTTTCCAAAGAAGTGTTTAAAGGCAATCCGGCTGCAGTTTGCATCCTGGATCAATGGCCGGCAGATGCGCTGATGCAGCAGATAGCCAATGAAAACAATCTCTCTGAAACTGCTTTTTCGGTCCCGGCAGGGGACTGTTTTAAAATCAGATGGTTCACCCCTGAGATGGAGGTAGAGTTATGTGGGCATGCTACCCTGGCCACTGCACATGTGCTTTTTAAGCACCTTGAGCATCCGGGCGACCAGATTTGTTTTGATTCTCACCACAGCGGGAGATTGAATGTAAAACGTAGCGGGGATTGGCTTACTCTCGATTTCCCGACCGACAGGATGGAGGAGATGGTGGTTCCCGAATTGATAGTCACCGCCTTGCTAACACCTCCCTTAAAAGCATTCAGGGGAAAAACCGATTTCATGTTTGTGTTTGCAAGCGAGTCTGAGATTGAAAACATGGAACCAGATTTTGGATTGCTGGCGCAGGTAGGGGGCAGGGGTGTTATTGTTACAGCTCCTGGGAACGAAGTAGATTTTGTATCTCGTTTTTTTGCTCCTCAGAGCGGGATTAATGAGGATCCTGTGACCGGTTCGGCTCATACCTCACTGACTCCATACTGGGGAAGAGTCCTTGGAAAGAAGCGTCTGACAGCCAGGCAGCTCTCCTCCAGGGGCGGAGAACTGCTTTGCGAAGACATGGGTGAACGGGTGGAGATATCAGGGCATGCTGTTACATATATGAAAGGGGAAATAATTTTCTAAGGCCTATAAAACACTAACTATGAGATTTTCTGAAGACCGCATTGAAAAACTTACCTGCAGCGACGGGATTAAGCGTGATATCCATGTCTGGGAGCACAAAGAACCCAAAGCCATCTTTTTAACCCTGCACGGATTGATGGATCATGGAGGGAACTACATGAATCCGGGAATCTACATGAAAGCGAAGGGCTATGCATTGGTGGCCCATGACCAGCATGGTCACGACATGAAGCGCTTAGCACATGTTCCACGTTTCGATGTTTTTCTGGACGATCTTGAACTGATGCTGGCATGGGTAAAAGAGCACTATCCGGGAGTTCCCATATTTATGATGGGCAATTCCATGGGCGGATTGATCCTTACCCACTTTGGGATCAGGGTATATAAAGAGGATCCTTTGGTTAAGGGATTTATTCTTTCCGCACCAGGGTACAAAAACAGCCTTAAAACCTCAAAGTTCCTGATTGCAATGGCGAGACTTCTATCCAAAATTGCTCCGGAAAAGGCGGTTCCTGTTGAGGATCTCAGGCCGCATGTGACTCGTGATGAAGCTGAATATAAGCGAATGCGTGAGGATGAAAGAGACGGGATTCAGGCTACAAAAATGTCGGCCCGTATGGGTGCTGAGTTTTTAAAGGCCCAGGATTGGGTGCCGGAGCATATTGGAGAATGGAAATACCCCCTGCTGGCCATAATACCGGGAGATGATAAAGTGATTAATTCAGCTGTCACCCGGGAACTACTGTCCAGGATTGATGAGGGACTGCTTACTGAGCTACTCTACCCCGAAAATTACCATGAGAGTTTCAATGAAGTGAACCGTGAAGAGGTCTTTGCAGCCATATTGAAGTGGTGTGAGCCCCGGATCAAATAGTCGAAGATTTGTAATTGAGTAAATTACATCTTAAATTGTGTGTATGTATTATCTGATTGTGCGTAATCTGGGTGCACCCCGGTGCGTCGATCGAAACGAGGAGGATCTGTATGAGGATGGAATGTCGTTCGACTGTACCCCGCATCTTGAATGTGACCCAAAGGAGTTTGTGAAGGAGGTGGAAATCATCTGTATCGAACATCCCGATGATCCGTTTGTAGCCATGGTATTCAGGGATTAATCTTCCCGGCAAGCAAAAACATATCAGAATGAGAAAGTTTAGCTTCCTTATTGCAGAGGTTCTATTGCTGTTGACGATTACAGCATGTACATCAGTGAAACGCTTTAAATCTGTTGAGTATATAGGGGAGGACAACAGCCTGGTTGAAGTGGAGCTGTTTAATGCAAGAATCTCCGATGAACCAGTGGCGGTCAGGGAGAAGAATCTATGGACGCTCAGCGCTAATGCTCAGACCCGCCTGGTGCAAATCCTGGATGAGCGCTACCCTGATAATGAACAATTTATGAGTGCCATGGCCGGCAGTTTCGGGAC
>QMPQ01000062.1 GCA_003648635.1 Bacteroidota bacterium
GGATCACTTCTAAAAGGCGATTTCACCTCAGAACCACGCGAAACCATTCTGTATTATCATGGTAAAAACAATTTGAACGCTGTTCGAAAGGGAAATTGGAAACTTGTTCTGCCACACACATATCGATCGTACAATACTGAACCCGGTAATGATGGATACGGAGGCAAAAGAATAAGAACGGTACTTGAACGTCCTGAATTATATAATATGATGCGCGATCCGGGGGAACAGTACAATGTTATTGAATATTATCCTGAAAAGGTCAGCGAAATAATGGTCGTCGTGGATAAAGCCCGTGAAGAATTGGGTGACTTAAATGTCGGAATAGAAAAAGGAAATGAAAACAGGGAGATTGGTAAATTGAACTAATAAAGATATAATTATGAAAACAAAAGCACTTTTTTATGTACTGCTTATATCGGGTCTGCTAGTTGCCAGCAGTGGCTACGCAGAAGTGAAGTTACCCGCTATTATTTCTTCAAACATGGTTTTACAGCGTAACACAACAATTACGCTGTGGGGATGGGCCGATGCTAAAGAGGAAATTGTAATCAATACATCATGGTTGGACGAAGAGCTTAAGACAGCAGCAGACAAAGAAGGAAGATGGGAAATTGAAGCGAAGACTACGAATAGTAAAGCAGCTCAAACAATTGAACTTAAAAGTGCTGACTCAAATATTCTATTGGAGAATATTTTATTCGGAGAGGTTTGGCTGTGTTCCGGACAATCAAATATGGAACAGCCAGTCAGGGGCTATTATGGACAACCAACATTTGGTTCTCAACAGGCAATAACAACTGCATCTAATGAGAATTTACGCTTGTTTACTGCAGAAAAACAGGCTGATACAGCTCCAAAGGATAATCTGAATGATTATAGAGGCTGGCAATCAGCCGGTCCTTCAAATGTGAAGGATTTTAGTGCAGTGGCCTATTTCTACGGGCAGCAATTGCAGGAGATCCTGGATGTACCTGTGGGCATGATTCATTCGTCCTGGGGAGGAAGCCTGGTTGAATCCTGGATCAGTAAGGAGGTATTGAGCTCTATGCAGGAAGTAGATCTTTCAGAAGTTGATTTGAGCAGGGGAAATCGTTTTCCCACGGTTTTATTCAATGCCATGATTAATCCCTTGATCCCTTACACCATTAAAGGTGTGCTGTGGTATCAGGGTGAGTCAAATGCAAGTGAACCGGAGAAATATAAAATGCTGTTCCCGGCTATGGTGAAAGACTGGCGTACTCGTTGGGATATTGGAGATTTCCCCTTCTATTATGTCCAGATTGCTCCTTTTGTTTATGGCTGGGATGGAGCTGATATTTTGATCCCTTTTATGCGTGAAGCACAATTAAAGTGTCTGGATTTGATTCCTAATTCAGGCATTGCCATCACCCTTGATATCGGGGAGGAAAAAAATATACATCCGGCGAAAAAGAAAGAGGTGGCCGACAGATTGCTTTACAATGCTCTGAACCAAACCTATGCATACGAGGCGGTGGATTTTTCGGGTCCAATTCTGGATTCCTTCAAGATCATGCATGATACGATTTTGTTAACTTTTAAGTATGCAGAGCATGGTGTTTACAGCTACGATGAGTTAGAAGGATTTGAAATTGCAGGGGCAGATAAAGTGTTTTATCCTGCTACAGCCATAAACAACCGGAAGGGCCTGTTTGTGAGAAGCGATAAAGTGAACAATCCGGTAGCCGTGAGATATGCCTGGCATAGCTGGGTGAAAGGAACTTTGTTCGATACAAATTTACTGCCTGCTTCTTCTTTTAGAACAGACACTTGGAATGATGCTACACGCTTCGATTCCCTTATTGAGAAATGAAACAAACAGGCATTTTACTAGTCTCCCTAAGCCTGTTTGTTTTTTGTTTAAGAGCGCAAGACAGCACAGGGGTATATCCCGGGGCGGATGAATCCAGCCCTTCGCTCTCTCAGTATTTCTCCTGGATCAATAATACCAATGAAGGAAGCACAGAAGCCCAGACCCTGACCAATCTGGAATTTTTCAAGTGGCTGCATAAGGAATATGGAATGATCCTGGATATCTACGTGGTGAGTGCAGGGGCCATTGACAAAGGTTCCTGGTACGGAAGCATGGAGTCTGATGAATTCAAGGCACAATTCCCTCATGGATTTGATTCCATCTACCAGAAAGCGAAAGAGATGGGAACCCGACTCGGAACATGGGGCGGTCCGGATGGTTTTGGAAATACACCGGAGGAAGAGCAGGATCGCATAGATATGTTCGTCAGGCTTTGCAGGGACTATGAATTCCGCCTGCTTAAGTTTGATGCCGTGGTGGGCCAGCTCAGGGACAACAAACAGGAGGCTTTTATAAAAATGATGACCGAGTGCCGGAAATATTCTCCGGATCTGATATTTCTTAATCACAGGTTAAACCTTAGCGACGAAGCGAAAAAGCATGCGACCACATCTTTATGGGAAGGTGAAGAAACCTATATTGATGTTCACATGTCAAACCACGTGATCACTGCTCCGCACCACAGAGCCGGTGCCATCTCCAGAAATGTGGTGCCAGGCCTGATCAGGATGACCGAAGACCATGGGGTTTGTCTCTCTTCCTGCCTGAATTACTGGGAAGATGATCTGATTCTCCAGGCATTTAACCGTAACCTGATCCTTTCTCCTCAAATCTATGGGAACCCGTGGTTTCTGAGAGATGATGAATACCCGAAACTGGCAAGGATCTTCAGGCTGGCAAGAGAATACGGGAGCATTATGGTGGATGGAATGCTACTGCCCGAAGCCAGCTATGGTTCGAAGGCTGTTTCCAGGGGTGATGCGGATACCCGCTTAATCACATTGAGAAATCTGAGCTGGGATCAAAAGAACTTCCAGCTTCACATCAGTGAGGAAATCGGTTTAAGCAAAGAGCAGCAATATGAAGTAAGAGTGATCCACCCCACCGAGAAGATCATTGGAGCATTCAGGTATGGGGAAAGGTGTACAATCGATTTAGCTCCTTTTCGCTCTGCTCTGGTATTGGTGACTCCGGCTGGAAAGGGCGGATTGGGCATTAAAGGAAGTGACTACGAAATAGTTCGGGATGTAGCGGATCAAGAGAAAATTATCAATCTCCTGGGCTTCCCCGGTGAGAGCAGGTGGATTACACTGGATGCCGGTAGTTCGAAGTTCAAAGAAGCCACCATCAATGGCAGGTCCAACAGGAAGCTCGTCAAAGGGAAGCAGGTTAAAATTGATTTTCCGGGCGAGAAGCTCTCTGAAGACTATTATCGAAGGATCGGCGAGCTAAGCGAATGCGAAGTCCCTGAAGATGCAGAAGCGCTTTATGAAGCCACCGTTTACTCGGCCGATAATAATGCCCTGGAAATCCGATCACTTGAAAGGTCCGGGCCGTCTGAAATCCCTGCCGTTATTGCTGCGAGGGAAGCATTTGTAAATCAACCTTTATTCGAAGCCAGGGGATTATGGGACCAGTTTATGTTTGACGGAGACGAGAATACTTCCTTTTATGTAAACAGAAGAACCCGAAGGTCTCCTTTGATTAATTATGGATCACTGAGAATAGACTTCGGCCAAACCATTCATTTGGATGAATTAGTGATTGAAACTGAAGATGAGCATGGTTTACAACCATGGAAATTCGGAGAAGCCGTAAATATGGAAGTATCGGCTGATCTGAAAAACTGGAATCCTGTAACTGTGCTGGCCGGACCGGTGATCAAGGCCAGGCTGGACGAAAACATGCCGGTGAGATATATCCGTTTCAGGGGCACTCCGGATAAAATTATTGAAGTTAAAGGCTACCTGAAAGGCAGGGAGTTGAACAGAGATAGTTGGAGAGGATCAAATCTGTTCAGCCCGTATGCACGCTTCAAAGCAGAAGCTGCATGGTCCATATCTACGGTAGTTAATGAAATACATCCCGGAACATATCTGGCCCTTGCTTTGGAAGGTGAGCATGGAATTGAAGGTGCATATGCGGCCATCCGGGTGGACGGCTTAGCTGTGGGTGCTCCGGATCGCAGCCCGTCTTATCCTTGCAATGCCTGGGAATACCCTGTTCAGAGGGCCAATTCGCACTATACCTACTACATTCCCTTAAGGAAAGAGATGGAAGGCAGGAAAATCGATATTGTCGTACTGGGCATGAAAGGTGGCGAGAAAAACTTCAAAGCCAACGCTTATCTGACCTGCTATCCCGTGCCTTATCAAAAGATAGAATTAAAATTGAAATGAATTAAGATGAGCAAAATTACCAGGAGAGATTTTATCAATGGAACATTACTGGCAGCTGGTGCTTCCATGCTTCCGTTTAGAGCTAGTAGTCAGGCAGTTCCGGGCCTGTCAGATCCTTTGTATTATCCGCCGGCGCTTAAGGGACTAAGAGGGAATCACGAGGGGTCATATACCGATGCACATGATAGAGCCGTGGCCGAGAAATCGGATTGGGGACCAAATACTGATTTGAATGAAGAGTACGACCTGATTGTTGTAGGAGGAGGAATAAGCGGATTGTCGGCTGCATTTTTCTATCAGCGAGAGCACGGTAAGGATAAAAAGGTGCTAATACTGGATAATCATGACGATTTTGGTGGCCAGTGCGCCCGGAATGAACATACCATTGGTGATGACACAAGATTGATATTTGGTGGATCACAGACTATGGTAAGTCCACACGCACGAAGTGAAACCGTCCTAAATCTATATAAAGACCTGGGTATAGACCTGGATCGATTTAAAACGGCCTATGATGTTGACTTCTACAAGAGGAATAATTTGGGAGCCGTTACTTATTTCAATAAAGAAAAATTTGGAGAGGACAGAGTGGTGAAGCATCCCTTTAGTAATTATCAACGGTTTGTGGAAGGGATCCCACGTTCAGAGCTATCATACAAAGAGGCAGTAAAACAAACGCCTTTGAGCGAGAAAGGCAAAGAACAATTACTTAGAGTATTAAATGGTGGTCTGCATGTACTAGAGGTTCCCAAAAGGAAATTGGAAGAATACATTCGTACTCATTCCTACTTCGATTACCTGAAAACCACTTTGGGTGTTGATGATCCCGGGGTATTGGAAATGGCAAGGAATTCCTGCGTCGATAATTCAGGACCAGGAACAGATGTGGCTACCATTGAGGAAGCCCTGGAATGTGGAGGGCTGGGATTAGATCCTGTAACACTGAAAGATGCCTACGGCCAGAAGGAATATGAAAAATATATTAAAGAGTATGGATATATCATGGATGATGGAGATCCATACATTCATCATTTTCCCGATGGCAATGCTTCCGTAGCGCGTTTGTTGGTGAGAAAGATGATTCCTGATGTTGGGGAGGGAGATAGCGCTGAAGATATTGTGTTATCTAAATTCAATTATTCCGAATTAGACAATTCAGGCAATGTAGTTCGAATTAGATTAAACAGTACGGTGGTTAAGGTGAAGCATGGTGGCGATCCCAATAGTTCCAGTGAGGTTTTCGTAAACTATATCAATAACCACAAGTCGTATCAGATAAAGGGCAGAGGCGTAGTGATGGCCTGTTACAACGTGATAATTCCTCATTTAGTTCCGGATCTTCCAGGAGAACAGGCAGCGGCACTGGGACGTAGTGTGAGGATGCCATTGCAATACACCACAGTGGGTTTAAAGAACTGGAGGGCCATGAAAGAGATGGAAATTGGCCTGGCCATGTCGCCAGGAAATATGCACCAGGTGGTGATGATGGACTTCCCTGTTAGTATGGGTGGTTATAATTGTACCGGGACACCCGACGATCCATGTGCAATTCTGATGGTAGCCTGTCCGTTTGGTGAAGCTGTTGGTGCTCCCCCAATTGAACAATTTCGTGAAGCAAGATACAGGATGTTAGAGCTGCAATTCAAAGATTACGAAACGGAAATCAAAGCACATTTAAGTGGTATGCTGCCGAAGGGATCATTTGAATTCGACAGGGATGTTGAGAGTATAACCATAAATCGGTGGGCGCATGGATACGCATATCGTGGCTCAGCACTTTTTGACCCCGACATGTATAAAATGGCAAGAAAAGGACGACAGGCATTTGGCCGGATTACCATTGCCGGTGTTGACTCGGACCTTGGTTCTTACATACATGTTGCAATAGATCAGGCGTGGAGAGCCGTGAAGGAATTGGGATAAATAAGTTAAGAATGGCAGCTAAGATTAATATGAGATATTCATAATACTATGAATTTGCAGCAAATAGTTATTGTCATTGGTTTTTTAAGCCTTTATGCCTGTACCCAAAAACAATCCACCCAATTCATTTCAATTAATGAAACCGGCAACACCTGGTCCATCGATGAAGTCATTGAAATTGATAGTGTCTGGGCAGGCCACCCGGTAGGTTTTTGCCTGTATACGCATGGAGACAGACAATACATTGCCTACTACAATGCTAAGCGGAACATGGTGGTTGGTCAAAGAAATCTTGATGATGAGAATTTTGAGCTGCATATAATGCCTCCAACTTCGCGTGAAACAGCTGGTGGAACAAGTACTGTTCTGGGATGGGATAGTCACAATTATGTGACGATTGGAATCGATAAAGATGGATTTATTCATCTATCCGGGAACATGCATGTGCATCCGATGACCTATTTCAAAAGCACAAAACCCGGTGATATTTCTACGCTTGTTCAGAAAACAGAGATGGTGGGAACCCTTGAGAAACGCTGTACCTATCCGCATTTTATGCTGACAAAAGAAGGGGAGTTGCTTTTCCATTATCGCGACGGTGGAAGTGGAGACGGCAACGAGATTTACAATAGCTATTCCTGCGAAACTAAAACATGGTCCAGGATGTTTGATGTTCCCTTAACCGACGGACAGGGATTGATGAATGCTTATCAAACGCAACCCATCCTGATGGAGGATGGCTGGTATCATGTGTACTGGGTTTGGCGTGACACTCCTGATTGTGAGACGAACCATGATCTGTCGTACATGAAGAGCCCTGATCTGCTTAACTGGTATAATGCATTTGGTGTAAAAATTGAATTACCGGCTACATGGGATAAGAGCTTGTTGATTGTTGATCCGATTCCCCCCGGAGGAGGGATCATAAATCTGGCGGCCAGGCTTTGCCTGGATGAAAATAACAGTCCTGTGTTTGTATATCACAAATATGATACCCTTGGAAATCTTCAGTTATACACGGCGCATACAGATGATGAAAAATGGATTCACAGGCAAGTCACCCATTGGGACTACCGCTGGGAATTTTCAGGACGTGGAAGCATCATGGTTGAATTTCGTTTAAAAGGCTTCAATAAAAGAGATGGAGGCAATTACGAGATTGATTACTGGCATGTTAAATACGGAAGCGGTACCATTCTATTAAACAATACCTTCGAAGGCATTGGAGAAGTCCTCAAAGCCGAACCCTTGTTATCAGATCTGGAAATTGAAGGAGAATTCCCTGGTCTGCAGCTTAAAACCAGTGGTGATCTTGGAGAGGCGAATACTGATGATACCAGATATGTGCTGAAATGGGAGACCCTTAACAGCAACCGTGATCGGCCCCGCTCAAAACCCTGGCCAGGCCCAAGCCGATTGATTTTGTATAAATTGAACAAAGTTAAACAGGAATCCTGATATCAACTGGGGGCTATGTTGCCATGGCTCCTATTGCTATATAATGAAGTCAAAAGCTATAACTACACTTCGGATATTCACCGCTTTTCTGCTGCTGCTTTGTTGTATGCTGCGGGCCTTTGGTCAGGAATCCCGTTTATACATGCCTGTTGAAATACAAAGAGCATATGAGAATGGAACCCGTTCCTACGACGGGAAACCTGGCAGCAACTACTGGCAGAACAGGGCAGATTATACCATTGAAGTGGAAATTGTTCCGTCGGACCGGATGATTGTCGGATCTGAGGAAGTGGTTTATCACAATTTGAGTCCCCATTCCATATCCACGCTGGTGGTGCGGTTATACCATGATGTCAATAAAAGGGGAGCGGTCCGACAATATCCTTCCGATGCCAGGGACCTTACAGAGGGTGTGGAACTGTATGGCCTGAGCATAAATGGAAGGCTGTGTGATCTGGAGAATCAGCAAAAGGTAAAACGAGGTGGCACCAATATCAAGTTCATCCTGGAAGAGCCTTTAGAGCCCGGTGAAGACCTGGTTTTCAGGACCTCATGGCGGCAGGAAATCCCCACCCACGATACCAGGGTCGGCAGCTATGACAGTACTACATTTTTTATTGGATACTGGTATCCCCAGATTTCAGTCTGCGACGACATCTTTGGCTGGGATGAATTTAATCATGATATCCTGAACGAGTATTACAATGGCCCGGCCAGTTTCAATGTATCTGTCACTGCTCCGGAAGGATACCTGGTCTGGGGCACAGGGACCCTTATGAATGCTGATGAGGTCTACCCTTCGGATATTCTGGAGAAATACAATGCGCTCAGGTCTTCAAAGGAGGTCATAGCCCTTGTTTCCCATGATGATGTTAAAAGGGGGATTGATACACCCCGCAGTTCATGGCAATTCGAGGCCGGGGAGGTATCAGACTTTGCCTTCTTTCTGAGTGATCATTTTGCATGGGATGCAACGTCTCTGAGCGTTGATGGCAGGAAGGTCCTGGTCAGTACTGTTCATCCCCCGGATACAGCCATAGATTATGCTGCAAATGTACTATTGTCCAGGGATGCCATGAGATACTTTTCGGAAGATGTGCCGGGCCTTGCCTATCCCTTTGAAGCTTTCACAACGGTGATTGCTGATGGCTGGGGAATGGAGTTCCCCATGATGGCGCATAATTCATCTCCCGGTCCCCATGTAACCATACATGAAATGCTTCACAGTTATTTTCCAATGTATGTGCATACCAACGAGACCAGGTGGTCCTGGATGGACGAAGGCTCGGTGTCCTTCCTGCAACAGTTTGCAATAATGAAATTATTTCCGGGGGAGCAGGATATCGACCATTTATTTAATAAAATGGGGAGGGGCATCCAGACCGGTTTTCTTTCCGACCTGCCCTTAATGGTCCCCTCGGTGTATTTGAATGATAACAATTACGGGCAGGCAAGTTACAGCAAGCCAGCATTTATTTTTGCCTTGATAATGGAATATCTGGGAGATGAGCTCTTCTTAAACTGCTACCGGGAATTTATAGCAAGATGGGCCGGTAAATCGCCGACCCCCTACGACCTCTTCTACACTTTCGAAGATATTTCGGGCCAGGATCTGCACTGGATCTGGAAACCGTGGTTTTTTGACTTTGGATATGCCGATGTGAAGATTGAATCATTCAGTGAGGGCATGCTTACGGTATCCATGGTCGGAAATCAGCCCATGCCGCTGGTGATTGATGTGGAAAACCATGATGGCACTTCCAGGACCCTGTATGAAAGTGTTGGTATCTGGAGCGATGGAAGGAGAGAATACCTTGTAAGCATACCGGAGCACGCTGAAGTTAAGAGAATGGTTGTGAACCGGGACATACCCGATGCTGATCGTTCAAACAACACATATCCCACTGCTTTCTGAAAGATTGAAAAATTCTTAAATGCATTGGCATGAGTACAGATTATATAAATGAGAGTGATTATGACAAATAAATTGCTTAGTCTGGTTAAAAAGATTGCGATTCTTCTGATTACAATACTACTGTTAGCACAATGCAATACAGCAACATCAGACGGAGGATCATTGGAAGAAGGCTTCACCAACCCCGCCGGGGAAAACAGGCCCCTGGCTTTATGGCCCTGGTTGAACGGTTATGTGGATACTGTAAAGCTGGTCTATGAGCTGGAACAAATGAAGGAAAAAGGGATGAGAGGTGCCCTGATATGGGATGTGGGTTCGCTCATGGATCCTGAAAAGATGATTCCTGCAGGGCCGGCCATGCTGGGAGAGCAGTCCCTGAAATATTTTTCCCTGGCGCTCAGGACAGGAAAAGAACTGGATCTGGACATTGGCTGGTTTGCATCCAGCAGCTGGAATGCAGGTGGTCCATGGGTAGAGGAAGCTAACGCATCCATGGAACTACTCAGTTCGAGGCAGGTAGTGGAAGGACCTTCGAAACAAGGAATTACCATTGAAAAACCAAGGGGCACTTATGGTGAGCCCGGCCGATACTCCCTGATTTCCTCCCTGGCCGTTCCTTTCTCGGAAGAAAAGGTAATTGATTATTCCGGCGATCAGACCATCTTACTGGAAGAATATACCTCAGAAGATGGTTTTATAGAATGGGAGGTGCCCGAAGGAAAGTGGGAAATAATATCTTTTTTCATGGCTAATACGGGGCAGGAACTGGAATGTCCGAGCCCTAACTCTAACGGTTTAGTTATTGATCACCTCAGCCGGATCGCAACTCAGAATAACTTCGATAGTGTTTTATCCAGGCTTGCTTCGGTAAATTCGCCGGAAAATCATTTAAAATTCTATATGCTCGACAGCTACGAAGTCTGGCCCATGACAGACTGGTCACCCCTTTTGGTTCAGGAATTCAGGGAGCGATACGGCTATGATCCTCTGGCATATCTTCCTTTACTCAGGGGCTATAGTAGCAATGACAGTGTTCTGGCAGAACGGTTTCGGGGAGATTACCACCGCCTGGTAAGTGACATGATGATCGAGAACCATTTTGCGCAATCGGTGGAGATAGCCGATAAACATGGCTTTGAGATGATAACTGAGGCCGGTCACGGGGGGTACCCCAGGGTTGATCCCCTGAAGGCACTTGGGAATTCACATATCCCCATGGGAGAGTTCTGGAACAGGATGCGTTTCTGGGTTACAAAAGAGGCGGCCAGTGCAGCTCATATATACGGAAAAAAAGTGGTGGCTGCGGAGTCGCTTACGGGTTGGAACCACTGGGCGCATGGTCCCACCGACTTTAAACAACTCATTGATGTGGCTTTCTGCGAAGGCCTTAATCAAATTGTCTTTCACACCTTCGACCATAATCCTGAAATAGCCGGCAAGCCGGGATTTGTCTATCATGCCGGCGAACACGTCAATGTAAATACCACCTGGTGGGAGATGGCCAGACCTTTTATGGATTATATCGCTAGATGCTCCTATATGCTAAGGCAGGGAAATTTTGTGGGGGACGCCCTCCTCTACTATGGTGACCAGGCCCCAAACCTGGTCCCGCCCAAACGTATCGATCCCAACATAAAGCCCATATTTACGGATGAGCAATGCCTGCATTGTGGAAAACCAAAGCCTGTAAATGTGGGTGAATTGCCAGGCTATGACTATGATTATATCAATGCCGATATTATTACTTCCACACTCTATACTAAAGATGGGAAACTGCTTCTGCCGAACGGACAATCCTACCGGGTAATGCTGCTTCCCGACCGGGTTGACATATCCCTTGAGGTATTGCTTAGCCTGGAAAAACTGGTGTCTGACGGCGCTGTTGTTATCGGCCCGAAGCCGGAAAGAACCACCTCCCTGGAGAATTATCCGGAATGTGACAGCGAGCTAAAAGTCATTGCAGACAAGATGTGGGGAGCATGCGATGGCAAGAAGATATTTTCAAACAGTTATGGTAATGGAAGGGTCTATTGGGGGATGTCTGTAAAACAGGTGCTTGAGGAGCTTCAAATACTACCGGATTTCCAGGTGAAAGGGATTGAGAATGGCGATTGGCATATCGACCATATTCACCGTAGGACAGAAACAGAGGATATCTATTTTGTGTCCAACAGCAGCACGAGGGAAGAAGAATTTTCCTGTGTTTTCCGGGTTGATGCTGACAGGATCCCGGAAATCTGGGATGCTGAGACTGGCTTGATACAGAGAGAGGTAGAATATACAGTTGTGGAAAACGGGATCAGTATGGAGTTTATCATGGATCCCCTGGCTTCCAGGTTTGTTGTATTCAGGGACAAATCGGCAGGCAAAGATGATGAGGGGCTGAGCTACAATTTACAATTTGGATTCAGAGTCATGCAAAAGGGAGAAATGTCCCTTGAAAAAATGGACCTGAGTGAGGACTGGGAAGTCCGTTTCAATCCAGCATTGGGCGCACCGGAATCCTATGCATTTAACAAATTGGAAAGCTGGACGACAGCGGACCACGAGGGCATCAATTATTATTCGGGCAAGGCCACTTACAATAAAGAGTTTTCACTTGATGAGGAAAGCTTATCGGGAAATACAGAAGCATATCTTGTTTTCGGGGATATTCAGGAGATGGCGCGGGTTTATGTGAATGGGAATGATTGTGGTATTGTATGGCTCCCGCCTTATAAGGCCCGGATCACCCCCTACCTGGAAGCCGGTACAAATAACATCAGCGTTCAGGTGATAAATACATGGAACAACCGCATTGTGGGGGACATAAGAAATCCTAACAAAGAACCCTATACCCGTACAAATGCCAAAGCCAGGTTCAATGAAGACAGCCCATTGCTGGAATCGGGTCTGATGGGAAAGGCTCATTTACTTCTGTATCAAACTTCGGGGAATGAATAAACACATTAGACACATAAGTTTCTATCTTAGTTTTCTACTGTTTTCCATTGGCGCTATTTGCCAGAATCCGATTCTGCAGGCCAGTGAAGGGATTACGGATCCGCACATCAGGATTTATGACGGCAAAGCTTACATGACCGCCTGTCATGACCGGTCCATGGATAATGAATGGTTCAACATCGATCACTGGGTGATGTATTCATCACCCGACCTGGTGAATTGGAAACTTGAATATGCTTTGCATCCGGAGGAGACGTACATAGGGGAGCCCTATGAGCAATGCTGGGCCACGGATTTCATCAGAAGGAATGGGCTTTACTACTGGTATTTTTCCAAGCATAACCATGGAGTGGGGGTGATGGTAGCAGATTCACCGGGAGGTCCCTGGAAAGATCCCCTGGGGAAAGCCTTGCTTACAGAAGGTCTTGTGCCCACTGATCCATACGATCCGGGCATTATTGAGCTTGACGGGGAGTATTATATCTTTTTCGGGGTATGGGATTTTTACATCGCCAGGTTGAACGAGGACATGATCTCGCTGGCAGAAACACCAAAGAAAATCTTAATAAACAATCCGCGTGGCCCCTATAATCAGGATGGATTGAAAATGGAAAATCCTACGGATGACAAGGCTTTCATTCATCGATACAAAGGAAAATTTTATCTTTCCTGGGGATGCTTTTATGCCATGTCCGACCAGCTCTATGGTCCCTATGATTATGTGGATGCGATCATGAATGAATCCAGCTTTGCAGAAGGGTATATAGAACCCACATGGCCTCATGGCTTTAAGCAAGGCAGGCATGGTTCATTTTTTGAAATGAATAATCAGTGGTATTTCGCTTATGATGATATGAGTCAGACAGGCACCAGGTATTTCAGATCTGCTTTCATGAGTTACGTTCATTATAAGGAAAACGGGGAGATCGCTCCCATCCGGGTCGATGGCACGGGGGTTGGACAATACGATGCAAACAAGGGAAGCATTGAAGCAGAGGATTATTTTTCAGCCTCGCAGATTCAAAAGATCGAGAAGAGGGGAGGAGGCTTTCATGTTTCAGAAATTGATCCCGGGGACTTTCTGACATTTTCAAACATTCATGGTCTGGAAGCCAAAGGTGAGATTTCGTTCAAGGCTAGCGCCCTTCAAAAGGTAAGCGTTGAGATCCATCGTGATTCACCTGAAGGTGAAGTTGTGGCTTCATATAAACTAAGAAAACATAAAGGGAAAAGCGCTTCTGAGGTATACACATTTGATTTTCCGCCGCAGGAAGGAGCTGCGAACCTCTGTTTTGTATTCAGGGGAAAAAATGATAAGCTGTTGATCTTCGATTCATTTTCATTCAAATAAGATGGACTTAAAGGATAGCATATGACCAGATACTCGATAGTTGTTTTATTTTGCATAAGTTCCCTGCTGCTAGCCTGCAAAGTAAAATATCCTATCCAGAACAAAGCTCTCGAAACCGATGCGGCTATCCAGGCGGTGGTCGATCGTGTGTCTCAAAAACAGTACCAGAGCTTTCAGCTGGACATAGAAAACATGGGACTCGGACTTTACGGAGGGGACAGCTACTTCATGGGCTTTCGAAACCGGGACTTTCATGCAGAGAACGGACCTTCACCCGGCAACCGGGAAGCCTGTTTGTACCTCCAGGATGCATTCAAGGCCATGGAATTGAAGGTCACGGTACAGGGAAAATACTTAAATGTGGTTGGCGAACTGAGGGGCACCACATCTCCCGGGAAGATCTACATCATCGGAGCCCATTACGATCACCTGGAGGGTGATATGCCGGGTGGAGATGACAATGCCTCCGGGACAGCCGCGGTGCTGGAGGCCGCCCGGGTCATGAGCCAGTACCAGTTTGAATCCACCATCCGTTTTATCTGTTTCAATGCAGAGGAGGATGGCCTTCTGGGAAGCAAGGATTATGTCTCAAATCAACTGATCCAAGGGAATGAAACCATCTCAGGAATGATAAACCTGGACCTGATTTTAAGACCGGGCTCAGATGTAGATTCCCTGTCTGTTATTGACGCTGAACTGGAGGCCCGTAGCACCCATAAACCGTCCTGGGACTGGGCCAGGGCCTTCCGGCAGGCAGCCATTGACTACGTTCCTTCCCTGGTCATCGATGAAACAATTATTGACGGTGAATCCTCAAGTGATAATGACTCCTTCCTGGAAGCAGGTTTTCCGGCTTTCCTGGTTATCGAAAATTCGGACCCAGACTGGGATGAGGCCAATCCCTATATTCATGATTTTGAAGATGCCTCGGACCGGCTTGCCAACAATCCGGAAAGTCCCGGCGGAGTATGCTACGATTACACTTTCGCCACAGACATTACACGGGCTTCGGTAGCTTTGCTTGCGCAGGAGGCGGTCCTGGTGTCTGTTCACAGATAATTTATTTGCATTACCTTGAGCTATCATACCGTAAACCTCATTCAACATGAAACTTTACACGATCCTCCTAATCTTGTTCTGTTCCAGTCTAAGCATCTTCTCACAAAGCCTGGATACGATATTTCAGTCCGTGAAGTACCGGAACATTGGTCCCTTCAGAGGGGGGCGTTCCGTTGCGGCAAGTGGTGTGGTGAATGATCCGTTCACCTATTATATGGGCACAACCGGGGGTGGACTCTGGAAAACCACTGATGCCGGGCAATACTGGACTAATATCTCCGACGGCTATTTTACCACAGGCTCGGTAGGAGCAGTGAGTGTTTCTGAAAGTGATCCCAATGTGGTCTATTGTGGCATGGGTGAGCATGCTCCCAGGGGGGTCATGACTTCCTATGGAGATGGTGTCTACAAATCATGGGATGCTGGTAGAACATGGAAGAAAATGGGTCTGGAACTTACCCAGCATATCTCAAGAATAGTCATCCACCCAAAGAATCCTGATATCGTGTTTGTCGCAGCTGAAGGTGCGCTTTATGGCCCTACTCAGGAGCGGGGTATATACAAATCAGTGAATGGCGGTAAATCCTGGACCCGGGTTTTGTTTGTAAATGATCTTACGGGCTGTTCCGAGTTGTCCATGGACATGAATAATCCACAGGTCCTGTACGCTGCCATGTGGGAGCACCAGAGAAAACCATGGAAGGTTATCAGCGGAGGGGCCGGAAGTGGCCTCTATAAAAGCAGTGACGGTGGAGAAACATGGAAGAAGATTCATAAGGGTTTGCCGGAAGAGAAAGGAAAAATGGCAATTGCTGTTTGCCGGTCCAATTCAGAAAAGGTCTTTGCACTTATCGAAAGCGATTCCAATAAAGAGCTCGGCGGATTATTCGTTTCACAAAACTCAGGTGAGAAATGGACCCGGGTCAGTGGTGACCACCGCCTGGTACAGCGTGCCTGGTTCTATCTGGAATTATTTGTGGATCCTCAGAATGAACATACCATATATGCCTTGAGTTCCTCGGCATTACGTTCCATAGACGGCGGCAAAACATGGGAAAGGCTGACAGGAACCCATGGCGACTACCACGACCTGTGGATCAATCCTGACAATACGAAGAACCTGGTCATTGCTAATGATGGCGGGGCGGCAATCAGTTTCAACCGTGGCAAGACCTGGTCTGCCCAGGACAAGATGCCTACTGCACAGTTCTATCGCGTAAACGTGGACAATGAGTTTCCTTATAATATTTATGGAGGGCAGCAGGACAACAGCTCTGTGAAAATTGCCAGCATGGCAGCAGACGCTTATGGGATCGGTCAGCGTCACTGGACTTACTCCGCCGGGGGTGAAAGTGCCTTCCTGGCCTTTGATCCGGATGACCCTGGTATGGTGATGGGGGGTAGTTATGAGGGGACCATCGAGGTTCTGGATACCAGGGCCAAAGCCAGTACCAATATTATGGCCGCGTTCATTCAGTATCTGGCGCGCGACGCCAGGGATATGAAATACAGGTTCAACTGGAATGCTCCCATTATCTGGTCACAACACGAGCCCAATACCTATTACCATGCTGCCCAGGTTCTGTTAAAAACCCAGGACATGGGCAATTCATGGAAAGAAGTTTCTCCGGACCTGACGCGTAACGAAAAAGACAAACAGGGCAAAGGTGGAGGCCCCCATACCAACGAAGCGGTGGGGGCAGAGAACTATGGTACCCTGAGTTATGTGGCGGAATCGCCTCATGAAAAAGGAGTCATCTGGGCGGGCAGTGACGATGGCCTGGTGCACCTGACGCGTGATGGTGGAGATCACTGGGTAAATGTTACGCCGAAGAATTTGAAAGAGTGCCTGATCAATGCCATAGAAGTATCTCCCCATGATCCCGCAACTGCATATATAGCCACCACACGGTATAAGTTCAACGATTATACTCCCGCGCTGTATAAAACCATAGATTATGGTAAAACCTGGACCAATATTAGCGCTGGTATTCCTCAGGGGGCCTTCACCAGGGTGGTCAGGGAAGATGAGGAATTAAAAGATTTGCTCTATGCCGGAACAGAGACCGGCATCTACATCTCATGGAACGGAGGGATTACATGGCAGGCTTTCAATCTGAATCTTCCTGTGGTGCCAATCACAGACTTAATGGTGAAGCATGGAGATCTGATTGTTGCCACCTCCGGACGATCATTCTGGGTGCTGGACGACCTTGAGCTCATCAGACAATACAGTGTACAATCCTTTTGTCTCTATGAACCCGAAGCAGCAGTACTTGGGAACTGGAGCAGTCCACTCAACAAGACCAATACGAAATTTAAAGGCACAGCACCTAGCCACGGGATCAACCCGGCAAATGGTGTGGTGATCTACTATCAACTGACGGATACCACTGATGTTGAAATGGTCATCAAAGACAAGACTGGCAGGCTGGTGCGCTCCTTTAGTTCAAAGAAGGATAAATCTTATAAGAAGTATCCCGGAGCACCTGCCGCGGAACCTCTCCTGCCTAAAAAGAAAGGGTTGAATCGCTTCGTATGGGATATGCGCTACGCCGGCACAATTGGTGTACCTACTGCTTACCTTGAAGGAGGCCTCAAGGGACATAAGGCAATGCCAGGTGTCTATACCATTGGCTTAAAGACGGCAGATAATGAGGCCACAGGCACTTGCACCATTCTGGCCAATCCAGGATATCCTCTATCCGCGGAGGACTACAGGGAGTATGATGATTATATGCTGGCCATGGAAAAGACCGTGGCAGAGATGCATCAAAAGGCGAACTCGATTTTCGATATGAGAAAGCAATTGGATGATGTACTTAAATACATGGAGAAGGAAACGAACCCGGAATTGTATGCACAGGGCAAAGCGCTGCTTACTAAAATGAAGAATTGGGATGAAGAAATGGTGCAGAGAAAGTCAAAATCTTACGACGATACGGGAAATTACCCCAACAAGTTTACGGCCGAGTACCTCTTCCTGATCAACCAGACAGAAAGTGGGATTCCCCGAATCACTGACCCTTCAAGGGAAAGACTGGCAGAATTATCCTTACAGTGGGAGGCATTGTCTGCCACGGCTAAAGAGATTATTGAGACGGATATACCTGGCTATAATAAGCAGCTATGGGAAGCCGGAATCGGGGCCGTGCGGATGAAGCTTAAGCAATAACTATGAATGTTCACTGGCCCTTTTACAAATTTTAGCCAGTTCTTTTTCAACATCTTCTCCCAGAGGAAGGGGCTCATATGCTTCCAGGATTTGATCCACCTTCTCTCTGATCTGACTGAGTACATTTTTTTTACCTCCCTTTACCCAGTTCTCAAAACTGGTGTGGGAGCCAATTTCCGGCAAATACCATTCTCCGTCCTGAATCGACATCA
>QMPQ01000063.1 GCA_003648635.1 Bacteroidota bacterium
ACATCAAAAAGCGAGGCAACTGCTGTATTTAACTGAGCTCTTGTTTCAATAAACTGATCATTATCACATACTGGACAGACCAGTTTTCTGTCCTTTACGATAACGGTATCCGGTTTTCTCTTGCTGAAGCGTGCCATGGTTCATTTGATTTGATCACTACAAGTTACATTTCATGCACCAAAGATTTACGATGAGAGATGAATTTATCCATGTCAAAAAGCATGAAAAAAATCGTGACGAATCATTTTTATTGTGTATATTTAACACATTAAATAAATTTAATAACTTAGATTATGAAAAACAACATGCTTAGAAACTTTGCTCTGATGCTTGCCGTAGCGCTTGCATTTTCCTCCTGTGCTTCAACAAAAGTGGCCAAAGATCCTCATGCCCCCTATCTGGGAGAATGGGATTATCAGGTTTTGGAACTCCCGGTTGATATCGATGGAACCTTTGTGATTTCCAAAGAAGAAGGTGTCTTGAAGGCAACTATGGTTAATCCTATGGGAGATATACCATTAGAAGAAATAACCATTGTAGAGAACGTTTTGAAATCCGAATTCGAAGTTGAAGGGAATTTCATCGAGCTGGAAGGTACCTTTGATGGGAATGTATACTCTGGTTTTCTTTTTGTGCAGGGTGGTGAATTCGAGATGAAGATGACAAAAAAAGAATAGGATCATTCTTCCATGAAAAGACGCACGTTCCTAAGAAGTTGTGCTGCTGCTGCTGCGGGAGTCTCCCTGCTCAACACAGGTTTTATCTCCCGTAGGGCAGCTATTTCAAGAGATATCGGCATACAGCTCTACGCTGTAGCCAAACCCCTCTCAGAGGATTTCACCGGCACCATTAAGAAGCTGGCAGCCTTTGGATATAAGAATCTGGAATTCGCAGGACCCTACTATTTCAGTCCTGAAGAGGAGATCAAAAACAATCCGCTGGTGACCTTTATGGGCCTGAGTGGCTACGGCTATCATGGGCATACTCCCAAGGAAATCCGGATGATGCTTGATGACCTGGATTTAGTCTCAACTTCGGCACATATTTCAGACAATTCTCTGAAATATAATATTGACGAAGCCATTGAGGCAGCCAATATCATTGGTCAGAAGTATATCCTGAGTCCCGCGTTCATGGGACAAACACCAGAGGAATACAAAGCGGCAGCAGAACTCTACAATGGCTTTGGAGAGCTTTGCAAAGCCGGAGGGATCCGCTATGGCTACCATACCCACAACGGGGAGTTTGCTGTTTATGATGGAGTCACCTTATTCGACATCCTGGTAAAAGAGACCGATCCAGAATTGGTTTGTTTTGAATTGGATCTATTCTGGGCCGCTGTTGCCGGTGCGGATGTGGTAAAACTGGTAAAGCAGAATCCGGGACGTGTAAAACTCCTTCATATCAAGGATATAGACCAGGAGATGGAAGAGCCCTACACTACTTTCGATCCTGCTACCGGCATGGATATGCTTATGCAGCTAATGAAAAAACAGACCATTATCGGTGAAGGCGCAATCGATTTCAAATCCATCCTCAGCCAGGTGGACGATGCGGGTATCGAGCAAGTGTTTATTGAGGCTGACTTCCCACCTGAACCAATGAAGTTTGCTGAGCAAAGCGCTCTCAACCTGAAGAAGATCGTCTCTTCAATTTAACATATCTTATATCTCCGGGGCAATCTTTTGCCCCGGAGTTAAAACATACTTCCCATTTCTCCGTTTAAGACAGGTATGTGCAACCTTTTTGCACCAAATCTGTATTGAAAGAGTGAGAAAAAAGACTTTCATCCTGTTTATCCTTTTGGGTCTGGTATATGCGGGGACCAGTCATGCCCAGCAATCCGGATTTTTAAACCAGCTTAGAATCGGTTTTGGAGGTGGGGCCAACATGGCCCAGATTGTTGTTCTGGAATCCTATAATATTTATGAGGACCTGAGCGGGGAAAGCTACGAAAACAGCTATTCAAACATGTTTCAAAATATTGGAAATCAATATTTTGTGCAGGTCGAATGGTTTAGCAAGTTTGTTATTGTCGTCCTGAAGCCAGGGACCTATACCTACCGTTTTACCAAGCACAACGAAATAGTTTTCACAAACGAAACGGTAGAACAGGAGACCCCCTATCTCCTTCGCTACTTCAGTGTTCCTTTAGAAGCCAGGTACAGTTTTGACTTTCAGCGCTTCCGTCCTTACGCAGGTGGTTCTGTTGCTTATAGTCACCTGCTGGGTTCACTTGACGCATCCAATGAGACCTTTATCAGATCCAAGTTTACTGCCGGAGCAGTTGGGGGGACCTATATAGATCTTAGGTATGTTATTCTAGACCTGAATATTGCTTATAATTTCGGACTGCATAACATTGCCAACAAAGCTGATCGCTTTGGAACCGGAAGCGGTGAAACCTTTGCTCAGGATGATATCATGCTGAATGACCTTCAGATCAACCTTTCGATCCTCTTCTCGCTTCAGAAACAGAAGCACTACAGCAATGTTGAATGCTTTTATTGATGCCATGAGAATAAACTTGAATCATACAAGCTATATAGCTATCCTGCTTCTGATTCTATCAGGATGTGAGATCAATCAGAATGAGATCATGCCTGAGGATGGATTTATGAAGATCTATAACCATCCGGATGAGCAGTTGGCACTCTATCCTGAAAGTGTGTTGGAACTGCCTGAGGGGGGCTACATTTTTATTTCGGCGGTTAAAGATGAAAATGCCGAAATTGAATATCCCTACGCTTCTCTGGTGCGCACTTCTAAATCAGGAGAGCTTATCTGGACCATGGACTACGCCTGGCTTGCCCCCACCTCCAAACTAATCCTTCAGAATGGCTCAGTATCATTTGTAGCCATGAACCAGCAGTTCAATGCTTATGTTATTAGCATTGACCTGAGCAACGGAATGGAAACAGCTCAACATGCTCTGGATATGACCATGCCGCTAGCCGCCTACAGTGATGCAGGAGGAAACCTGGTGGTCCTGGGTTATGATTTTGTGACACGCTCCTCATGGATTTCAAAGTACAACAGCAATTTTCAGCTGCAGCGTAGCAACAAATTACCGGTAAATACAGACCTTGAGTATCTGGTTCAGCGCCACCTGAACAAGACAGGACAGGACTATCCCTTCTTTATAGGGGCCTACAGCAACACATCTGGCACCGGTTACTTTGTGAATTGTTTCTACAATTATACCCTGCGTACCGTGTTCCTCGATGTCTCTTCCCTGGGGGCCACGGGCGATATCTACTCCTTCCAGACAGAGGAAGGAATCTCTTCCATCATCCAGAAAAGTGGTAGTCTTTTTGGACTCACCAGCTATTACGAGGGGAATAACTATATCATTGCTGGCGCCGAAGTTGATGTGCTGAGCAGTGGAAATATCAAAGATCTTCCTGCTGAGCCCTTGTATGAGCTCACCTACCGGGCGGCAATTATGGCAGGCTCCCTTATCACAGATGAGGATCAGTTTGCCCTGTATATTAGCCAGACTAACGATAACTCACTTGTCGTCTATCAATATGCCCTTGAAACGGATAGCCTTATAAACACCTTTTCCAGGAAGTTTGACGAAGGAGTCGAAGTGCGGGATTTTGTCCAGACCGCTGATCAGGGCATTGCCATTCTTGCGAATATCTATACCCTGGGGAAATATAAACGTCCCCTGCTCCTTAAGCTGGACCCGGGTGCCTTTGTCCCGGAGGAGTAAATCAGAGCTTTAAAAAACTACTGTGCATCCGCTTTCCGCGATGAATCATCTGAAGGTGGTACATCCCCTCTTTCAGGTCCGACACATCCAGGGTAGTGGCATTGGGACCAAAAACTCCCTCCTGCTGCACTGATTTAAGTCTTCGCCCGGCACCATCAATGATATGCAGGCTGGTAGCTCCTCTGAACTCCAGGTTGTACTGGATATGAAGCATGTCCTTTACCGGATTTGGATAGAGTTGCAGGGAAGTCGGATTTTTCCCCGGACTATAAGCATGGGTCCCGCCGATATCGACAATGGGCAATCGCGTATCAACCCAATCGCTAAAACCTGTATCGATAAGGGCCTGATCATCCCCCTCAAACCAGTCCTGGATGATAGACGTATAGATCTGCCTGTAATCGATGTTGTAGACCAGGTTGTAATTGTTAAGGTCTTCAGGCTTCAGGGAGGGGTTGACCCCGTATATTCCATTGTTCAATTGAGTCCCAAAAACAAAGACCGGAGTGGCTGTTCCATGATCGGTTCCGTAACTATCATTGGATTTGGCCCTGCGACCAAACTCAGTAAAAGTGAGTGAGAGTACCTTTTCATCGATCCCAAGCTGGTTCAGATCATCGTAAAAGGCCTTCACTGCACCGGACATATTATAAAGCAATGCGGCATGAGTGCCCAGACTGGGATCATTTTCATCCACCTGCTCTCCATGCGTATCAAAGCCCCCTATTCGACATAGAAATATCTTGGTTTTTATCCCCCCCTCGATCAGCCTGGCAATGAGCCTCAGCTGACTGCTCAGGCCATTGGCCCTGATGGGTGAAGCATAGGGGTAGGACTCCGGGTACTCAACCGTGCTGTTGCTTCCGGCGTCATATACCTCTTTCAGTCGACCGGCATACTCGTTGGATTTTTTTTCAAACTCCATGATGTAACGGAGTTCATCTCCCGCATGACTCTCGGGGATAGCGATGGGCGGATTAACACCCACACTGGAAATCAGCTCATAAAACTGGTCCGGGTTTCCAATGTTGAGCCCGATGGGAATGCCTTGCTCCCGGTGAAAGGCCAGAGAAAGGGTTCCACTTAACTCAATCCCGATGGGATCTTCCATTGTTTCGCTGGGAAAGTCGTCGGGGTAGCCGGGATAGATATTGTTCAGATAGCGACCCATCCATCCTGAACTGTACTGGTTATTCTCCCCTTCATCACCTCCCATAAATACCACATCTCTGCCCCTGAAGTGAGAGAGGTTCATATCAGGATAACCAACGTTCTGAATGATGGCTACCTTCTCCTGGTCATACATCTCTTTAAAAGCCAGCATATCAGGATGCAATCCCACCTGTGCATTCTCGTCCACGGTTTCATCCACATTCAGGTAACTTCGGGTTCCGGTATGCCGGATGGCAATGTTTGGCCTCAAATTATAATAATCGTCATACTGGGAGATGGGAATCAGGGTATTCAGCCCATCATTCCCCCCATGTAACTGGATAAATACCAGCACCTTATCATTTGCACTGTCCGCGGCAAGCCTTGCCATTGGACTGTTCGCAGCCAGCAGGTTCATTGGAACCCCGCCCAGTGTTATCCCCGCAGCGCTTCCATAGGCCACGTTCCGTATAAAATGTCTTCTTTTCATAGCCTTTAGTATATTTGAAATTCAGGTGTTTCGATTAACGCAGAGAAAAGTCGTTCCAGCAAACTTCGAACCACGGTATCATCGCTTGAGCTCTGGTATGCGTTCCATTCCTGGGTCCATAACCCACGCGCATAGGCCTGGTCCTCTGGATAATCGAGAAAAACAGTATAGAGAAAATAGTCATAGCGTTCCTGAGTCAGTTCTATGGCATACAGGTTGTTCACCAGAACATCCATAATCTCCACAGCGTCGGATGGATCTGTAATATGTCCCGAGTTCTCCACCCAGTCAACAATATCCAGGACGAAAGTCCGCTCAGTAGCCTGGTCCAGAGTCTTCATCAGGATCCCCCCCATCTGGTACCTGAATGCCAGGGCATAAGTGGTAATCCAGTTCCTGTTATAGCCTGGCATCTGGTGATAGGCCGGGTAGCCAGCCACCTCAAAGGGTTCATAGAAATTCAGTCCCTGGTCCACCAGCTTAGAGACCACATAGGCCATATCCCCATAGAAAGGATCTGTACTGGTTTCACGATCTTGGTACTGTATCTCAAACATCCTGCTTAGTCCGGTAAAAATATCCACAGGCGATTTAATCAGAGCCCCCACATTATCGTTTTCAGTCACAGCATCGTCTGCGTCATAAAAATGCTCGCTCTTTAGAAGCACTGTCAACAGCTCCTGTATGCTAAAATCATTATCTATCAGTGTCTGAGCAAGGGGTCCAATAATATCAGTCTCGGCGTCCTCCGTAATAAAATGGTAGACAAAGAAGCGATAGAGCTTTCTTGCAATAAAGCGACCTGTTTCCTGCTGAGAAAAGATCATTTCGATCATCTCATCCAGCTCACCGTAAGCAGCTTCAACCGTCGCAAAATCCTCCACAATGGAAGAAGTCTGTATGACTGTCCCCCCAAATTTGGAAGAGAAAGTCTTGGGCTCTGTATCATGCTCGGTGGCCAGTTCTGTTGTTCCATCTCCGGCCATTTGAGAATCCATCTTACCAGCCGGCAATCCTGTATCAGGATCAATGAAACTGAAAGTTTCATTCAGGTTCCAGCCTGTCAACACACGGGTAGCAGCCTTGATATCCTCCTCGGTATAATTGGTATAGTCCCCTTCAACCACCTGCTCACCTCTGCCTATGCTATAGAGCTCAAACATCTCCCTGGCAAAATTCTCGTTGGGGGAATTCTTCTTGTTGGAATAGCCATCCAGATACCTGAGCATGGCATTGTCCACACAGATCTTTTTAAACAGCTCCTTGAAACTGCCATAAGCGTAATGCCTGTAGAGACAATTCTGATAATAGATCGACTCGCTCTGGTTTATCTCGGTCCATCGTGCGGGCAAATGTGTATGCAGGAACCAGGTAATGCGTTCTTTGAGAGTAAGCGGAGCCTTGCGCATCACATCCATGTGCCAGGCCTGAAAATATTCAAAGAGCTGGTCCTGTTCACTGTTTCCGCTTCCAGCAAAGGGGGGACCGCTTACTCCGGTAGGATCCACCCATGTGGAGCCGGTCAGGAGATCGATTGGTGGAAGTGGATTTTCAGCTGCATCATCAAGCAAGAGTGCCATTGCCTGAGTAGCTGTTAGCGCTGCAAACTGATCAATTTCTGGGATAGTGGGCCCAAAGGTGGCCCTGCGTAACAAGTGGGCCGCACGATTACGTCCCAATACGCCGGTGATTTCTGTCAGAGAAGCCATACGGTCAGGTTTTGTATTATTACAAAACGCTTACAATGCTGAATGGTTGCATTCAGAATGTTAAAAAAATCCTTATATAGATTTGGTATAAACAGTGACTCAGGTCACCTGATCCCTGGTTTGGGAATAATTTCCATAAAGCTCTCCAGCAATAATCTCCTTCATCTGCATCATTGCCCGGAAAATATCCTCGTATGAAGTATATAAGGGGGTAATTCCCAGTCGAATATTATCGGGTTCACGAAAATCTGGTATCACCACCCCATCTCCCACACCCGGATCAGCCAAGGCACTACAAATGCGGTAGGCCTCGGTGTGCTTTATGGAGATATGAGATCCCCTCTTTTCTGCGATTTCGGGTGATCCTATCCGGACTCCCATGCCTGATAAGCATTGACGTACCAGGGAGAGTAAGTAATCGCTTTGTGCCACACTTTTTTGCCTGATGGCTTCCATACCAGCCTCAAGGATCATATCCAGGGCAGGTTCCAGACCCGACAGGGAGATCACAGGTGGAGTTCCAGCAAGGAACTTTCTGATCCCTTCAGATTCCCTGTAGTTGAGATGAAAATCAAATTGATTTTGCTCCCCGAACCATCCCTGAATGGGATTTTCCAGTTGTTCCTGCAGTTCCCTCCTCACAAAAAGAAAAGCAGGCGAACCTGGTCCCCCATTCAAATACTTATAGGTACAACCCACTGCAAGATCAACCTTGTCCCTGTTCAGGTTCACAGGGACCGCCCCCACCGAATGACTCAGGTCCCACAGGACCAGCACATCATGCTGGTGAGCCAGCTCGGTAATATGCTCCATATCATATAAATAGGAGCTTTTATAAGCCACATGTGAGAGGGTAATCAGAGCCGTATTGCGATTAAGCATCCGGCCCAGTTCACTTATATCTGATGAGATTCCATCGGGCGAATTTACCAGCCTCAGGGTATGTAAGCCTCCAAGCTGTTTTATCAAGCCCTGCATGATATAGAGATCGGACGGAAAGTTCATATCGTCCGATATGATTTCCGTTCTGCCCTCCCTGGCTTTTAATGCTCCATAGGCCAGCTTATAGAGATTTACAGAAGTGGAATCTGAGATAATCACCTCATCGGGGTGTGCCCCGATTAGTTGGGCAATCTTCATTCCCAGCCGGGCTGACTGCTCATACCATCCTTCATTCCAGCTCCGAATCAAATCCTCCCCCCATTGCTTCCGGATGGCATGCTCCATATGTTCTGCCGTTCTCAGAGGCAAGCGTCCCAAAGAATTACCATCCAGATAGATCAGAGAGGGATCTTTGATCATAAATTCCTCTCTGAAACGGGCCAGGGAATCATCCCGGTCCAGCGCTCTGGCGTGAGCGATAGTATATAGATTTCCCATTTTTACAAAAGCCTGGCGGCATCCTGGTCAAGATACCACTCCAGATCACTCATGGCCGGATTCACATAAAAGGCTGGATACTCCATATGGCGCCCCTCTTTAAAGAATATCTCTCTGATGATTGTGGCTTTCTCCTTGCCCGAGACAATGAATGAGACCCGCTTTGCATTATTGATCACACCCCCTGTAATTGAAATTCTTGACTGAGCCGTGTCCGGGTGATTGGAGACGACGCAGGGCGATCCGGCGGTCCAGAACTCAATCTGGTGGGGAAAGATAGAGGCAGTATGTCCATCTGTGCCCAGGCCCAGCCATATCCAGTCAAATACGGGAAATCCATTCTCCATGGGGAGAAACTTCATCAGCAGACCCCCATACCGGGCGGCCTCCCCCTCTGCTTCCTCCTCTCCCCTGATACGGTGAATACGGTTCTTCTCCATGCCCAGTGGCTTAAGCAATACTTCCAGGGCACTGCCATAGTTACTCTCAGGATCATTTGGTGGAACACATCTTTCATCTCCCCAGAATAGGCTAACATTCAACCAATCGTCGGGAGTAGTCTGCTCCGCCAGCTGCTCAAATATTGCCAGTGGAGTCGATCCCCCGGAAAAGGCTAGATGCAATTGCCTTCCCTCATCCGAATACTCTTTCAGGGTGCGTATGAACTCACAAACAAAGGCAGCTGTCAGGCTATCCTTATCAGGATAAATATAATTTCTCTTTCTTTCCATTACAATTCACAATAAAGGCCGTCATCGGCCAGGTTTTTACTTGGACAGCGCCAGCTATACTCCTCCCCCTCGATCATCTGATCTGCTATTTCTGGTCCCCAGGTACCACAGGGGTAGCCATGCAAGGGGATGCTCTTATCATCCTTCCATACGGCCAGGACCGGATCCAAAAAGCGCCAGGCTGCTTCCACCGCATCACCCCGGGTGTACAGGGTACTGTCGCCCTGCATACAATCCAGCAACAAACGCTGATACGCGCCAGGAATCCTACTATTACTCAGATCCTTGTAATAAAAATCTAAATTGGCATCCTGGACCTTAAAGCCCGCACCCTGGACTTTCATACCGAATTTCAATAGAATTCCTTCATCTGGCTGGATTCTGATCACCAGCTGGTTTCCTTCCCTGGTACCCCCTTCGTGATCGCTAAAAAGCCTGTGAGGAGAGGGTTTAAAATGAACCACGATCTCACTTACCTTGGTGGGTAGTCTTTTTCCACTACGTATATAGAAAGGGACTCCGCCCCAGCGCCAGTTATCTATAAACAATTTCATGGCCACATACGTCTCGGTCCGACTATCATCCGGAACCCCCTCCTCGGACCTATAGGCATTCAATGATTCTCCACGAACATGAGAGGCCATGTACTGTCCCCTGATAACCTGCGTGTGCATGTTCTCAACAGAAATGGGCCGAAAGGACTGAAACACCTTCAGTACTTCATTTCTGATCGCATCCGAACTAATCACTGTGGGAGGCTCCATGGCCACAAGTCCCACCAGCTGAAGCAGATGGTTTTGCAACATATCTCTTAAGGCTCCCGAGTTATCATAATATCCACCCCTGGTTCCAAGCCCCAGGCTCTCTGCCGAAGTAATCTCCACATGGCGAATAAAATTCCTGTTCCACAGGGGCTCAAATATTCCATTGGAGAAGCGGGTCACCAGTAAATTCTGCACTGTTTCCTTCCCCAGGTAATGATCGATCCTGTATATCTGGTGTTCCTGCAGGTGAGAAAGCAGGGCCCGGTTTAGTTCCACTGCTGAGCGGTAGTCCATCCCGAAGGGCTTTTCAATGATAATTCTCCTGAATATACCCTCCCTCTCCCTGGTAAGTCCGACCCCGGACAAAAGCCGCGGTACAATTTCATAGAGTGATGGTGGCGTGGCCAGGTAAAAAAGGTAACTGGGGTCTATCTGCAGCTCTGAGCCCATCTGATCCAGTCGTTTCGCCAGTGCTCCATAATCCTCCTCTGCCTGTGTATCCATGGAGTGATAATAAAGCAAAGGAAGCATCTCCTCCGCGTTCTCCATGTGGCTGGATATCATCTCCCTGTAGCTGGTATCATCAAACTTGCTTCTTCCCACACCCAGCACCGCAAAGCTGTCAGGCAGAAGTCCTAATTTTTGCAATTCCCCCAGAGCGGGAATCAATTTTCGCCTGGTCAGATCGCCTGAAGCTCCAAAAATGACCAGGATATGATTAGCAGGTTTATACATGTTTTATTCCATAGTTATCCTATATACAGTGGACCTTGCTGTAATAAATATTTCTTTCTCTCTGGGTCCAAAAGCCAGGTTGGTGGCCGGGATGGGTACTGAAATGGTTCCCAGGTGTATGCCGGTGCTGTCCAGTACCAGAATGCCACCCGGACCGGTCACAAAAAGGTTTCCGTTCCGATCCACTTTCATTCCATCAGGTCCGCCCGGAAGGGTGGTATCGGGGGCCCTGTAAAACACTTGTTTATCCACGACTTCTCCATTTTCACCAAGCGTGTACCTCATCCAGAACACATCATACTGATCTTCTCCATTCTCCTGAATGATCTCCATATTGGCTACATACAGATACCTTTCATCGGGCGACAGGGCGATCCCGTTTGGCCAGGAGAGGGTACTGTCGATCAGAGAAACCTCGCCCCGATCCCACCTGAAAACCCCGTTGAAAGGCAAGTCCTTCTCCGGATCTTCGTTCAGTCCGGCAAGTCCCCAGGGCGGATCGGTAAAATAGATGGCACCGTAAGTGGATCTGCATAGATCGTTAGGACTGTTCAGTCTACTACCCTTGTATGCATCCACAACCGTGGTCAGCTTTCCTTCGGGCGAGGAGCGGGTAATGCTCCTGGATGCATGCTCGCAGGCAAGCAGGTCTCCCCCCTGCATAAAAAGTAAGCCATTTGCCTGCATGGAGGAGTCACGAAAGCTTACAAACTTCTTACCGGTCCACTGGTAAATAGTGTTCCCGGGGATATCTGAAAAAACCAGGAATCCCTTGGGGTGCCATGCAGGTCCCTCTGTAAATTCGAAGTTTATTCCAATGCGCTCCATCACCGAACTCCGTGGAAGTACAGTCCAGAATTTGTCACTTTCAGGCAGGAATTCACCGACAGGGTAAACATCCTTTTTGGCTTTACAAGCAATGAGGAATACCCCCACCATCATCATAAGAGCTACAATCTTGAATCGTCCAGGTTTTCTCATATCCTTATTCTACTAACAACGAAGGCAGCTCCCTGTTCACCATATTACGGTGGTGCCCATTGGCTGTCATCTCAACAGTATGACAAACCATACACTGTCCGTGGGTTCCGATAGTCCCTGCAAGGCCCTGGTACTGAAGTGGCTGCTGGTTATCCCGTTGTAAACCGTATTTATTATATGCTCCATAGATGGCATGGGTCGATCCGTGACAAGCTGCGCACATTACCCCATGATTATCGGTCCTGTTCCGGTAGAGCGCCTCAAATCCGGGGACCCAGCGATTAAATGCAGTTCCATCAAAGCCATCTACAAATATATTGAAATTGGTATGGCACGAACGACAATCAGGTTCCATCAGCCAGGGCATTCGCGGTATGATCTCCTCCTTTGAAGCGGCATACACCGGCTCCAATCCCCTGGCCAGCCTGGCTGAAGCTTTATTGTCCGACTGAATGGCCAGCAATCCAAGAGCATGATCCTCCAGGGTGCCATGACACTCGGTACATCCCACTCCCACCTCACTGTGTCTGCCGCGAAAGCAAGAAGTGCTGCCTTCAACACTTGAAGGGTGACACATGTTGCATGCTTCCTGGTCCATTCCTGACAGGTAGTTGGCGTGGAAGCCATGAATAGCTGATGAAAAGTTCAAAACTTCTGGCTTTCCGGGTGCCATTAATGCAGGATCGGCATGACAGGACTGGCACAGTTTGGGTTCGCCCTTTTCCGCATCTTCCAGCAGGGTGGTCCCGTTCATCCGGTCATGGGCAGCCAGAATATTGATGGCTGTAAGATCTGCCATTCCTGAGACATCGTTCCAGGCCTATCCTCCTTCATGGCAGTTCCGGCATCCCATCTCTGTGGAGGTGGGAGCCACGGCTTTGGTAATTGCAAGCAGTTCACCGCTTGATTCATCCTTTGCCGTGATGGTAAATACAGGGTAGGGATTATAAGTCTTGTTATCCATATAGGGTACCACAGGTATCATGTGCGCTGCATAAACAGCACCATGTGACTCCATGGTCCCAAAGACCCCCTTGCCCATCAGGCCTGTTCCCTCAGGAAGGTCCACACCAAAAATTGCTTCCTCATATTCCCAGAAACTGGAGTGATATTCCGGATGCTCAAAACCAGCTTCCACCGCATATTCCATGGTAACTCCACTGGTGACCAGCTCCGGAAGCGGGCCCCTTTTAAATAGCTGTGCATTTAGGGTGTTTCCAGGAGGCTGAAATGAAAAATACTTTTCATTATCTGAGATAGAGTGCATCCCCAGGTCGTTCCATACCAGTAGTACGTATTCATTTGAATCGGGATTGAAGGGTGGGATTTCAAGGGGGAGTTCTTCAGGTTCATGAGCCACATCAGCCTGTGTGGTCTTCTCTTGAAGCACTCTGTAGATGTAAGCCGCCACAGCCCGTTTCTCCTCTTCCGTTCCTGCAAAGGGTGGCATGTAAGAGTTCACCTTTCCCATGCCCGTCAGCAGAGCCACCAAACCCCGCTCAGTCAGCTGATCCGATTTATTCAGCACCCCATTATAGCCATCCACAGTATGGCAGGCCATACACTGCAGCCTGAAAATCTCTGCACCGGCTTCCAATATATTCTCATCTGTAAGCTCTTTCACCTCGGTCCATTTAGCAAGCTTAAGGAAGCCTTCGGTATTTACTGAATCCATCTGCATAGGTGTAATGCCGGTGGAATACATATGACCATAGAGTACAAAAGGTTTCCTGGCTATCTCACGCATATATTCAAATCCTGCCATCCAGGCAAAACAGATCACCACCACAGTCAATGCCCCAAGCTTTTGAGTGATCTGAGAGGACTTAACAAGGGTAAAAAGACCAAGGCCAAAAAGCAGAATGGAGCTCACAATGATCAGGGTAATGAAGGGGGTACTCTCCCGGTTGAAGTGGAATAGGTTTTCAAAGGACTCGGCACTGATCACCCGGGTATAATAAATTCCCGTAAACACCAGGATCAATAGGGGGGCATACATCCACTGAGCGCACAATCGAAATACGGTCCGCCGCATTTCCTTATCCTTCAGCCAGGCTCCGGTGACCAGTCCGAATACACCTGCAAAAATCAGTGAAATGCAGGTACGGAAGAGCAACGACGGCATAAAGCTTGGATTAAATAAGCCCTGCCAGAAGCTGCCGGTCTCGATCCATTTTCCGGGAGTCAGCATAAAACCCAGAATACCGTTAATGGTAAAGAGACTGAGCCATGCAAATATAAAATAGAGCCAGCCCAGTTTCATATGGGACTTATCATCCATCTTCCCAAAACGGTAATGATAGATCAATAGCGCCACAATCTCCCCGATAAAGAAAACCCATTCAATGGCCCATCCAAACACAAATGTGTGTATAAGGCTGGAAGTGGCAGCCGGGTTAACCAGTGCTATGATAAACCAGATTCCCACGCCGCTCATTCCTCCAAATACCATGGTAAGAAGGAGGAAGAACCAGGTATGCTTTCTTACATATTCAAGCAGTGCAGAATTTTTTGTTAATACCGCCTTTCTTTCAGTGAGTACAAGAAACAGACCTCCACCTACAGCAAGGTGAGAAATAACCACATGCAGAACCGCAATGATTGCGATTAACAACCCTCCTCCCACTTGGGGAAGATACCAGACCGGATAGTTCATGATTGGGGAGTTTTTGATTTGCTTATTAGACGGATCATATAGTAGATTGCCAGAAGGCCCACCGCGAAAATCAGTAGAAATACGATCAGCGCTGATGGTTCACCCATATTCTCAAGCTGTGATGGCTTGAAGATATCCTTCAGATAAGCTCCCCGGGCCAGGTCCCGGACAATCACCATATTCAGTACTTCCAGTCCGCCCAGAATCATGGCTGATTTCAATCTTCCTGTAAAAGCACTATGTAAAATCAGCAAGGCCAGCAGCCAGCCGGTCACCATCATAAAAGTTGCAAAGAATGATTCGCCCATAAAGGTCTTCCAGACTGTCTCGGGCATGGTCAGCCAGAACCAGCTACCTACAGCGAACTGAACCACGGTGATCCAGGCAAAGATCTTAAGGTTGCGTCTAATCTGAATCTCCTTCTCCTTTTTTGCAGTCTTGGAGAAGTGGTAGGCAATGGCCCTGCCCAGGGCTCCAATGGCCAGCGCAGCCAGCAGGAAGTGCAGGTACCTTGACCAGAGGGTGGGTTCTCCCAGATTCAGGTTCCATCCACCCGGATCTTCAAAATAGATCCCCCAGCGACCGGGCTGGAGGGCCAGGGTGTTATTGTTCACAAAAATGAAAGCAATATATAGCAGGGATACTGAAGTAAAGATCAGTGCCCCCTTGGATAAAACCGGTGCTTTATCGGACTTTTTAATGAAAATATAGGCCCCGTAGTAGGCCAGTATCAGAATGGGAACCACCAGGATCCATGGTACCGCCAGCATTACCGAACTGGAATAGAAAAGGTGACCGTACAGTAACTGCACAAAAAGAAGGGGTGGAACACCGAAATTAACGGTCAGTGCCACCAGGGTGGGAATGCTGCCCGAAGTCCTCTTCTCCAATTTCCCTGTAAAAAGATCCCAAAGAGTAAGCAGGCTCCCCCCAAGAAGCAAGTTCATCAGGATCATATGGATGAAGAAGGTGGCGATTAGTAAGACCTGGAACCATAGCCAGTGCACCGGTATGGTATCCGCTGTTGGAATGATTGAATCGTACATAATATGGAATTAGGGTTTACCGAATATACTAAAAAATAGGAAGGAAGCTGATCCTAGTCTTCCTCTTTAAGGGGTTTGAATATGGATGTATCAGAGAGTACTTTCATCTTCTTCATGCCCATGATGTAAAGTACGATTACATAAGGGACAAAGAGCAGCAATAACCAACCGATCTCTACCATCAGGATAAAATCGTAGATACCATGTAAAAGGATGGGAACCAGGAGAGCCCTGGCCAGGTATTTACCTTTCAATTCCTTGTACATATGAGCGATTCCCAGGTAATAGCCCATGGTAATTCCGAAGATAGCATGAGCAGGTACTGCGGTAATCGCCCTGGTAAGGGCAGTCTGCATCCCTCCATCCAATACATACAATACATTTTCGACCCCGGCAAAACCCAGTGAAACAAATACAGCATAGACAATCCCATCGAATTTCTCATTGAAATTGGGATTCTTCCAGACCAGGAGGTAAAGGACCAGAAATTTAAATAGCTCCTCTGTGCTTCCTGCCACTACAAAGGCATGATAAGCAGCTGCTGCCACCTTACTGAATTGTGGCATCATAGTCATCAGCATCCGTTCCACAAAAATCACAGGAACCACAATGGCAATACCCAGCAGCAAAGCTTTGATTAATAAGCCCAGCGGTTCCTTGTCATATTTGTCCCTGAAGTAGATATAGAATAGAATGATGAAGACCGGAGCCAGGGAGGCGAGCAGAATGGCCATAGCTACCAACCAAATGGTGATGGATAAAATGGACTCCTAAAGGGCGTTGTGTGATATCCGTTGTACCCGTTGTACCCATTGTACCCATTGTACCCCGGGCCATTCCTCATATGAACCGAGGCGCCGATGGTCATGTTGTCCCCAATCCTGAAGGTAGCTCCCAGGGAGAGGTCATCCATGGGATAGCCCATAACAGTCGTACCCGGGCCTGCAAGCAACTGTTTCGTACCTGTCCCATGCAGCACAAGTCGATCGCTCATGCGATAGGAGGCAGAAACAAAAAGAGCAAGACTGGAAAATGAAGCAGGTATGAGGCTCTCGCCCATAGGCATGTAGTTCAGACCCTGATAGTAGGAAGCCATAACACCTCCATGGAGCGCCCAGCGATCATTTAGAGCCAGGGTGTAAGTTGGAGCCGTATAGAACATCATCCCCGAACCATAGCCTTTCATATACGAGTAACTGGTCCCAACCGAAAAATTCCAGTGTCCCGGCTTCTTTTCTTCCCCTTCTGCTTGCTCCACCTCAGGCTCTTCTAATACAACGCTATTAGCCTCCTGCTTTAAGCGGATCATCTCCTCTTCGGCCGACTGGGCCATCAATGAAGAGAAAGAGTATATTAGTGTGCCTATGAAAATTAGTACTCGCATACAGCGCTCTTACATCCTATGCAACAAATATAACAAACTATATCCAATCGAATTATTCAGGCTAGAAAATGTATTATTGTTGGCAGTAGTTGGTTATTTGATTTTTAAATCAGTAGGGTTTTGCTGACAATCCCAGAATCTCTGTTAGCTTAATCTTCGCTCTATGAGACCAGATTATTTTGCGCTTAGCCATCCTTGAATTTCTATATCAAGATCTTCATTATGAATAAAAAGTCCTTGTGCGATCTCCTTCTTAGATTCAATAATCTCCTGTTTCTGCTCCTCAGTCAAAACTATAGATGAATCCTCTGCTTTTTCATCTAAAATAGTCTTGATTGCCTCTAAGAATCTAACGTCGTTTATCTCAGATATCCGGTGAATCAACAAACTTTTCAACTCTATCATTGTCATAACACGAGCATTTTATCCAAAGTTAAGAAAAAGACTTGATTGGGCTAGAAAATGCTGATTGGTAATCAACTCAATTATTGCTAAATCACGAGTAAGATTTAATTATAAAAGCAAATAGCATTCTTCGTGCCCCCCAACTTGATGTCATAAATTGTGACTTCAGGATTACAGAATCTTATTATTAGTTAGCTTGTATTACTAAAATATAATTTAACTACTTACCTTTCTTTTCTAAATTATTATTACTATTTTTACCTTGTAATAATTAATTCGAGATGGAAAGATACGTATATAAAGAGTTGGAAAACTGGGCAATTAGAAGCAGGCGAAAGCCTTTAATCATTAGGGGTGCCAGGCAGGTTGGCAAAACCTGGCTGGTTGAAAATCTTGCACGTGTTGAATTTGATTATTTGATGAAAGTGGATTTTGAAGAAAGTCCGGAACTGATTTCATTATTCGAGGGCGATTTGAATACGCAAAGTATATGTGCTGAGCTCGAGCTAAGGACGGGTGTTGATATGGAGGAAGGAATGTCCCTGCTCTTTTTAGATGAAATCCAATTATGCCCTAGAGCCATTATATCCCTCCGGTACTTTTATGAGCAAATTCCAGGACTGCACGTTATTGCCGCAGGTTCTTTGCTGGAATTTGCCTTTGGAGAAATCTCTTTCCCGGTAGGTCGCATTCAGTCACTGGAAGTAAATCCCATGAATTTCTCTGAATTCTTGCTGGCTACCGGTCACGCCAAAGCAGCTGAAATATGCAGTAATCCCGTGGTAGAAGTTTCAGTAGCCATACATAACTTTCTTTTAGGACTGCTAAGGGAGTATTGGATGGTGGGTGGTATGCCAGAATCTATTCAG
>QMPQ01000064.1 GCA_003648635.1 Bacteroidota bacterium
AAACAATTGTATGAATCTTTTCGGTTCCTATGTCTCAAAATAAAGATGTCCCTGCAGGTCAATAACCTGCAGGAGCTCTTTATTTTCCAGATCTTTTAGTAACATCATGTACTTAACACTTGAAAACATGAATTCCAAAACAAAGCCTGCCCTTCAGTACAGTTTGTCTGATTATGTAGCAATTTCATCTTTTCATTTAAACCGAAAAAGGACATATTCATTCCGTCTTATCCTTCATGCGCTATTTTTTCTGGGAATGATATCCACTGGATGCAAATCCAAGCATCCTGATGGATCAGAATTTATTGGAGAGATAAACCAGATAGATGGCTCAGGCAAAAAACAGGGACTATGGAAGATTTATACAGATAGTATTTTAATTTCTGAGGGCTCATACGTCGATGGAGAACCGGATGGTCTATGGACATACTTGTATGAGAACGCACAGATGAAAGAAGAGGGTAATTTTGATCAAGGTGTGAAAAACGGTATGTGGGTAGAATGGTATTCGGATGGTAGATTAATGTGGAAAGGTGAATGGAAAGATGGGAAAAGGCATGTCGGATACGCGGATGCCAAAGCTGAAGTGACATTCAAAGGCCAGGACCTCCAAGATAGTGTTTTGACCCATGAGAATACTTATCGTTTAAGGATTAGGATCACGAATATTCCCGTCGGTAATCTTTTTGTCGAGGTAGACAACGGTTCCATTACCCGGGAAGCAGAATGCGATCATTTTATCCTTAACACCTCATCCGATAAGATTCTGACAATGACAATCGGCTATATGCCGGACCTAGAATACAAGGATTTCCGGAATCTTGTCAGGGAAATCGATTTCAGAATCATATAAGGTCCTATTTTGCAAAGAGTTTATGGCTAAGTTAAAACGAGCATTCACTCCTTGTAATTGCAACAGAACTCCAATCTATCAATAATAGGTATTTGGTACCTTTCATCCCAATACCTTGGATCAATCTCAATCAGGCAGTAATTATATGTGAATGCATATAATAATATAAAATATTAATATATTATATGTATTTGCATATAATTGCGTATATTTGTTTCATGTTATATCTAAATGCATATAATGAAAGTATTGTCAGAATTTGTAAAAGAACGCAGGAAAGAAGTAAATCTTACGCAAGAGGAATTTGCCGAGCGAGCCGGAGTGGCGCTTACTGTTATTAGAAAAATTGAACAGGGAAAAACCAATATGAATCTTGATAAGGTGAATTTGGTATTGAGAATGTTTGGACATGAATTAGCACCAGTTAACAGCAAACAATTGTCAGAATGAGAAGTGCGAAGATTTATTACAAGGAAATATTTGCCGGAAAGCTAACAGAGACTAATGAAGGTGAATTTGTTTTTAAATATGACGACCAATATGTTGAGAATCATCCCGCTGAGTTCATAACTTTCACTATGCCAGTTTCCAAAAAGCCATACATTGAACAAAGATTGTTCCCATTCTTTGAAGGGCTGATACCTGAAGGCTGGCTATTAGATATTGCATCAAAAAGCTGGAAGATTAATCCAAATGATCGAATGGGGCTCCTTTTGGTATGCTGTCAGAATTGTATTGGAGCAGTTAGTGTTGTACCTATATCAGAAGAAAATGAATAAATGCCTGTATTGTTATAAGCCCTTAAATGGTGAAGCAGATTTTCATGAGAAATGCAACTTGGATTTTTTTGGATCAAAAAATACACCTGTATTATCGTATACGATTGATCAGATGGCTGAGCTGGCTAAAAATGTTGTTGAACGAAGTGTATCTGTTCCTGGTGTGCAGGCTAAATTATCGATGTCATTAATAAAAGAGGCCCAAGAAACATCTGACAGTAGATTAACTGTAGTTGGTGCACTGGGAGGTGGATATATATTTAAACCTCCATCAGAAAAGTTTGCAGAGATGCCCCAAAACGAGCATCTGACAATGAGAATTGCAGAAGCTTTTGGCATACGGGTGGTTCCATCAAGTTTAATTCGATTAGCATCTGGGGAGCTATCTTATATAACTAAGAGAATTGACAGAGAAGGAGAAGGTGAGAAAATCCATATGATTGATATGTTTCAGATTACTGAAGCCTTTGATAAATATAAAAGTTCCATGGAGAGGATTGGAAAGTCATTGGGTATGTATTCTGAGAATCCTCTATTGGATAAGCTTTTTTTCTTTGAGCTAGCCCTATTTAGTTTTCTTACTGGAAATAACGATATGCACTTAAAGAATTTCTCAATGATCGAAACTGCGTCTGGTTGGGTTCTTTCACCGGCATATGATTTATTGAATGTGAGTATCATTAATCCTGAAGATGACGAAGAACTTGCTTTGACAATACAGGGAAAGAAAAAAAAAATCAAGCGTGAGCATTTCGATAGATTAGGTGAAGAGTTAGGATTAACACCTAAACAACTAAAAGGTGTATATAATCGCTTCCGTAATAATAAGGCAAAAGCAATGCAATTGATTGACAATTCATTTTTGACTACTCAAATGAAAGAAGCTTATGCAGATTTGTTAGAAGATCGGTATGCTAGAGTATTTGTTGAATAGAATTTTTATTTCAGGGCGTTAAGCTTGCTTATAATTGTCTCTCCTTACTGTATCATCATCTTCATTTACTTTTATTTTCTTTAGTTTTGCGCACTATTCAGCACATACAGACGATTAACAAATCTTCAGAATGATGAAAAAGGTCCTGATCTTAGGCGCAGGTATGGTAGTAAAACCCATGGTGCATTACCTGCTCGACAATAATATTGATGTAACAATAGCCAGCAGAACAAAATCGAAAGCTGATGAAATGTTGGAGGGATTTGTAAGAGGAAGATCAATTACATGGACAGTGGACCAGTTAGATGCGCTTGATGATTTAATAAAAACTCATGACCTGATCGTAAGTCTGCTTCCATATACGCATCATGTAACAGTGGCTGAAAGATGTATTGCTCACAAGAAAAATATGCTTACAAGCTCTTATGTTTCTCCGGAGATGAAAAAACTGGATGAGAAAGCAAAAGAGACTGGAATCATCATCATGAACGAGATAGGGGTTGACCCAGGATATGATCATATGACAGCAATGGATATCATCGACAGGGTGCATGAAGAAGGAGGGAAAATCGATGAATTTCATTCCTTGTGCGGCGCCCTGTGCGCTCCTGAAGCTTCAGATAATCCTTTCAGGTATAAGTTTTCCTGGTCACCTAAAGGAGTTGTTATGGCAGGAAATAACGATGCCCAATACTTGAAAAACGAGAAAGTCGTAAACCTGGATACTGCTGATCTCTTCAGTAATCCCCTGGAGATTGATTTCCCGGGAGTGGAAAAAATGCATGTGTATCCGAACCGTGATTCTTTGTCATATATTGATCTCTATGGAATCAAGGAGGTAAAGACTATGTACAGGGGCACTTTCAGGTATCAAAACTGGTGTGCTGCATTAGATCTGCTAAAGGCACTTGGACTAACTAGTTATGAAGCACAGGATCTGAAGGGTAAAACCTATGCCCAGTTAACCGCAGAAATCAATGGACTTGATGCCAATAATTTGAAGGAAGATATTAGAGCAAAGTATACTATTGATGAGAATCATGCCAGTCTGAAGGCCATTGAATGGCTGGGAGTCCTTGATCCCAAACCGATTCATCTTGAAAAAGGATCTACATTCGATCTTACTTCAGACTTAATGATTGAAAAAATGATGATGGAAGATGATGAACGAGATATGGTCATCATGCAGCATATTTTCAAAGTTACAAGGGCAGATGGAAAAAGAGAAAAAATTGTTGCAAGAATGCTCGACTATGGAAACAAAGACTATACATCAATCTCTCGAACAGTTGCTCTTCCAGCAGCAATATGTGTAAAACTAATTCTGGATAAAACAATTATAGAAACAGGAGTTCATATACCGATTAAAAAGTCTATTTATTTCAATGTCCTGAATGAACTCAAGAAACATGGGATATTGATGGAAGAAACCACCACCACACTTTAGTACAAATAAGAAATTACACTCATCACTGACGTTAAACAATCTCCAGCGTGATAAAAGTACATTCAGAAAAAATGTGCGTGAAAATCTGTATTTGATTATCAGGATTTTTTACACCTTTAAATAATATACAGATGGCTGCTATATTCATAAAGGTTATAATGGTTTCAGTAATGTTTCTCATGCTGGGAGTGGGATTGAAAGTTACATTTATTGAAGTTTTATCTGTTGCACGAAAGTTTAAACTGGTATTGCTTGGTGTACTGGCAAATTTTATAGTTATCCCAATACTGGCTTATATCGGAATGACCTACCTGCCCCTGGAACCTAAGGTTAAAGTGGGGATTATGCTAATGGTAGCAGCGCCCATAGCACCAATGGTACCTCCTTTTGTTGAAATGGCAAAAGGAAATGTCCCCTACTCCGTCGGACTCATGGTGATCATAGCCATATTAAGTGTGTTCCTTACGCCCTTAATTCTTGCACTGTCATTTCCTGAGAGCATCGGAGGAGTTCTTCTGGATCCGATGGAGATCGTAAAAACACTGGTGATGGTGCAGCTAATTCCCATATCTGTCGGGATGCTTTTTTCCCAGTATCGTATAAAATGGGCGAAATGGTTGGTGCGGTTTGTTCCGAGAATAGGGCAAATTGGATTGTTTGTGGGTGTTGCTGTTATACTCTCAGGGCAGTTATCTTATATAGCTGAAATAGGATTTAAACCACACCTGGTATTTATATTGTTTACAGCCCTGACTATTGTCGTTGGTGACATATTACTATTTAAGTATTCAGCTGATATGCGGCGTTCTCTGGGAGTATCCACCGCTATTAGAAATGTACCTCTGGCTTTTTTGATAGCCGGTGGTAACTTTCCCGATTCAATTGTAACTCCTGTGGTCCTGATATATAGTATATATACTATGATCCTGTCGGTAGTATACGGGAAAATATTTAATAGAAAGACTGCAAAGGCCTAGATAAAAAATCGCTTCTAAACAAAACATGTCCAAAACTGTTTTACAGTTGCATTTATCTATACCTTTAAATAAAAAAGACAAAATAAACGATCATATAATGAAAAAACAACAACAATTTCTTGTATTACTGATAGCGCTTCTCGCACTTCCCGGTTTAAGTATTTTAGCAGATGATCCCGAGGCCGATTTTTCCTGGCCCATAGAAATTGAATCTGAAGATGGTTTTGTAACCACTCTGTACCAGCCCCAGCTCGAATCTTTTCACGAGGACATACTTGAGGGCAGAATGGCGGTTACCATCAAACCACCTGAAAAAGAGTTGATCTTTGGTGCACTCTGGTTTAAAGCCCGCATGGCAACCGACAAGGAAAACAGAACGGTTGTGCTTGAAAAGATGGACATCATCAAGACTCATTTTCCTGATATTGTGGATGAAGAAAAGAGCAGCAGTTTTACAAAATTGCTTTCTTCGGAAATGGAATCCTGGAACCTTGAAATGTCTCTGGACCGGATACTGGCCAGCATGGCGGAAGTTGAAAACCTAAAGGTTTTATCAGATGAAATCAATAATGATCCCCCTTCCATTTATTTCCGTACCTCTCCGGCAGTATTAATGATGGTTGATGGAGAACCTATCTTAAAGGAGGACGAAGAAACAAAAATTGAATATGTGGTGAATACGCCTTTCTTTATGGTTAAAGATCCCAAGAAAGAGAAATACTATGTGAAAGGAGGCCCTTTCTGGTATGTAAGTACTGATATGTTAAAAGGCTGGGAGGAGACTTCAAAGGTTCCCTCGAAAGTCAAAAAATTTGCAGAACAATACGCTGATGAGGAGGAGTCTGATTCAGTGGCTCAATCATATACAGAAGCACCTGAGCTTATCGTCGAAACAAAAGCAGCTGAGCTGGTGATGGTTGATGGTGAAATTGATTATAAACCCATTGAAAGTACTACATTGCTTTTTGTATCAAATTCTGAAAGTGATATCATTATGGATATCAATTCGCAGAATCATTATTTACTGCTGGCAGGGCGGTGGTACCAATCGAAATCTTTGAAGGATGGGGATTGGAAATTCAGCGAACCGGAAGACCTTCCAGAGGATTTTAATAACATACCGGATGATTCGGAAATGGCAGAGGTCAGGCCCAGTATTCCCGGAACACCTGAAGCCCAAACGGCATTACTGGAGCAGTCAATTCCCCAGACAGCGACCATCGACAGGGCGGAAGCCAAGACATCAGTAAGCTATGATGGGAATCCGCAATTTGAAGAAATTGAGGGAACTTCTGTGGCATATGCGGTGAATACGGACAAGACTGTATTACTGATTAATAGTGTCTACTATGTTGTGGAAGATGCCGTGTGGTTTATGTCAGACAAACCAACCGGTCCCTGGGAAGTTTGTGTGATCCGGCCTGATGAGGTGGACCAGATTCCCCCTGAGTCGCCCGTCTATAATGTGAAATACACTTATATCTATGAGTCCACACCCGAAGTGGTCTATGTGGGATATCTGCCTGGTTATACCCATTCCTATGTTTATGGCGGCGTGGTTGTGTACGGTACCGGATATTATTACCAACCGTGGTATGGAGCCTATTATTATCCGAGGCCTGTCACATGGGGATATGGGGTTCACTATAATCCGTATTCAGGATGGGGCTTCTCATTTGGTATCAGTTATGGTTGGATCGGTTGGGGATTCCATCCTTACAGAAGGGCCTACTGGGGTCCCAGGGGCTACCATCGAGGGTATCGACATGGATATAACCGGGGTTACAGGCATGGTGCAAGGCGTGGATATAGTGCAGGCTACAGGGCCGGGCAACGAAATTCCAATCGGAATGTATATAACAACCGCAATAGCGGAGTAAGACAAAGTACGAACCGGAGCCCCGGAGCAAATAATGTAAACAATAAAGCACGTGCTTCAGGAAAAGCCAATAACATGTATTCTGATAAGAATGGGAATGTATACCAACGCAATCAAAACGGTGGTTTCGATCAAAAGTCCAACAGGTCAGGCCAACAGCCATCTACCAGCCAACAGCAAAGGCAGCAACCATCAACAAGCCAACAGCAAAGGCAACCATCTACAAGCCAAAGCAACCGGTCAATGCAGCAGTCGCACCAAAATCGGAGCCAGGGAACTCAGAACTATAATCGGTCACAACAACATCGAAGTAGCAGTCCGAGCAGATCCAGTGGTGGCAGCAGAGGCGGCAGCAGAGGCGGCGGCGGACGAAGGTAAACTGTAAGTCTTCAAAGTGTTCGGCCTCGGATTAGCTAAAAGTTAAGAGAGACATTTTTATGTTTACCTTAACCCTAATTTGAGTTCGCAATGAATGAGAAAAAGAAAAGTGGCCCGGAGGCCGTAGTCCGGGAAATCAAGCGAAAAACACGGCGCAAATTCACTTCGGAGGAAATAATCAGGATCGTACTTGAAAGAGTTTTTGGCAGAACAATCTATTATTCATATTCGGGGAAAGCCACTTCATCCTCAGACCCAGGGAAAGATCGAGCGATACCATAGGACGATGAAAAACATTATTAAACTCGAGCACTACTACAGTCCTGGGGAACTGGAGGCTCATATTGCTGAGTTTGTTAATTATTACAACAATCAGCGATATCATGAATCATTGAATAACGTAACTCCTGCTGATGTCTATTTTGGAAGGGACCAGGAAATCCTTGCCAGGAGAGAAATAGTTAAGCAGCGAACCCTACTGAAAAGAAGGTTGGATTTTGAAGTACAAAAAACAGCTTTGATATGAGAAAAGCATCTCTTAATTTTATACTACCCGAGCTCTGGACGTTGCTGACGATAAACAGTTGAAACCTTAAATAAGCATTATGACACATGTAAACCGCAGGAGTTTTATTAAAAGCACAGCAGCCGTTTCGGCTGTAACAATTGTAAGTCCTTCTATTGCTTTTGGTTCAAAGGCCAATTCCGCAATTAATGTTGGAATTCTTGGATGTGGAGGAAGAGGAACAGAGGTAATCTCTTCGATGTCTGATAATGCGAATGTTAATATAGTAGCTATGGCAGATATATTTTCGGACAAATTAGGAAGTTCTAAAGTTAAGCTGGATGCTCAAAACAAAAAGAAGGGATTCCCATCCATCGCAAGTTCTAATACTTATGTAGGCTCTAATGCTTATATGGAACTTCTGAATAATAAAGATGTTGATGCAGTATTAATTTCATCTCCAGCATATACTCATGCAAATTATATGGAAGCAGCAGCTTTATCAGGCAAACATATTTATTGCGAGAAACCCGTATCACCAGATGTTGCAGGTTGTCGGAAAATGGAAAAAATTGGTGAGCGATTTGATAAAAAGCTTAGTATGACCATAGGTTTTCAAATTCGTTATGCTTCGCCTTATGCGCAAATGGTCGAGCGTATTCATAATGGAGATATAGGAAAAGTGCTTAGTGTACAATTGTATTATCTGGCCACTCAGATTAGAGTAGTTGATACATTGGGAAAATCTTACGACGAAAAGCGAATTAGAAATCAATATCTTTTTCATGCATTATCAGGAGGTACATTGCTCGATCAATCGATTCACATGCTTGATGTATGTAATTGGGCACTCCGGGAACATCCAAATAGTGCAATAGGATTTGGCGGCATTGATGAGTCCCAAAGATTGGGAGATACATGGAAGCATTTTCAAGTAGCTTATAAATATCCATCAACAAATGTTCTGATTCAAGCCACACAATATGGGCCCTCCTGGGGAGGAGTTTGTGCAAAATTTATTGGAACAGAAGGTATTGCCGAAGCATATTACACAGGAGGAGTATTTATTTCAGGGAAAAACGAATGGGATTCAGGAATTATTAGAAGTGGCAGTGAAAAAATCTCTGAAGAGCAAAGAAGGGCTGGAGCTTTTTCTTCTTCACTGCATGATGCCAATGCAAATAAAGGATCCGCTTTTATAAAAAGCATTGAAACCGGAAATTATCTCAACGATACTTTTTCTGGAGTAGAATCAACTTTAACTGCAATTATGGGCAGAGAAGCCGCAATGTCAGGGAAGCAAACTATGTGGGACGATCTTCGTTTTTCTTCTCAAAGGCTTGATCCTAAGTTGAATTTAAGCCAATTTGATCTTAAATAAATACTTATGAATGCTTTAGATCGAACTCTAAATTTCATAAAAAATAAGGAAGTAGACAGAGTTCCTTTTCATCCAATATTAATGCGGTTTACTGCCAGGTATGGGGGAGTAAATTATAGAGACTTCTGTTTAAAGCCAGAGGTGAAATGTGCTGCCAATATTAAATGCGCCTTAGATTTTAAATATGATTGGGTAAATGTAATGTCAGATGCTTTTGCCGAAGCAGAGGCATACGGAGATACAATTGAATATCCCGTAAATAATTTACCAATGCTAAAAAAGCACGCCATTGAGAAAATGGCCGATATAGACAAATTAATGAAGCCTGAAATAAATTCACATGCCAGACTAAAAGCAAGAATTAAGGAGATTGAGATCTATAAGCAAGAATTAGGAGATTCCTATATGATTGCAGGTTGGGTAGAGGGGCCTTTAGGAGAATATTGCGACATTAGAGATATGTCACTGGCCATGTTGGATTTTTATGAAAATCCTGCAAAATTGGAGACGGCCCTGGATATTATAACTGAGTTTTCCATAGAATATGTTGCCGCACAGATTAAAGCCGGAGCTCATTGTATTGGAATTGGAGATGCAGCATGTTCTCAAATTTCACCGGATTTGTACAAAGACTTCATTTTTGAAAGAGAGAAAGCTATAATAGACGAAGTACACTCTAACGGAGCATTGGTAAAGCTTCATATTTGTGGAAATACAACAGCAATATTACCAGATATGATAAAGACTGGGGCGGATATTGTAGATATAGATCATCTGGTTATGTCGATGAGTGATTTTGCTCCAATGCTTAGCGAAAATCAGGTTTTTTGTGGTAATAGCGATCCTGTATCTGTCATTATGGATGGATCTGTTAATGATATAATTGAGTCGGTAGAGAAATGCTATAAAGAGACAAATGGAAGATGTATAACTTCTGCCGGATGCGAAATTCCTGCTGAGACATCAATTGAAAATATGACTTCATATTCAGAAGCAGCACATAATTTATAATACAAGCTGTTTTAGGGAAGCTTACACTAATGCCAGAAACGACGTTTACGGGACTCCCGATAGTCCTCGCAATCTAATTCCCATAACACCTCGTCTGGAATTTGAAAGGAGAGGTTTTTCGAATATTTATAAAGTGGATCCCGATATATTTTTTGCATATACCTGGCCCAAATGGGTAAAGCAGCTGCAGCGCCCTGTCCGTATCCGCCATATCTGAATCGCACTTTTGGATGATCACCTCCAACCCATACACCAGTGATTAAAACCGGTGTATACCCGATAAACCAACCGTCTGTGTTATTTTGAGTCGTTCCGGTTTTTCCGGCAATCTCGTTATCAAATCCATAAACTGTTCGCAATGATGAAGCGGTACCATTGTCCACTACACTTTTCATCATTTCTACCATCTGAAGGGCATGTTCAGGATCAAGAATAGGATCTGAGGTCACAGACTTGCCTTCATATAAGACATTCCCAAATTTGTCTTCAATTCGCTTAAGATATATTGGTTCAACTACTTTGCCCTCATTTAGAAAAATACCGTAGGCTTGAACCAAAGCCATCAGAGAGACATCTCCCGTCCCAAGAGCCAGGGAAAGAACTTCAGGCAACTCCCCAGTGATTCCCAATTGTTTTGAAAATTCGATAAGCTCATCGATCCCGGTTTCTTCTAATAATTTAACACTTATGGTATTTACAGAATGAGTTAAGGCTCCTTTCATGGAGTAATATCCCCCATACCCTCCGTGTGAATTTTTTGGTGTCCAGTTGTTATATTCTTCATAAACCACTGAATCATTAGCAATATATTCACAGGGATCGTGTCCGTTTTTAAGTGCAGCTGAATAAACGATTGGTTTAAAGGTAGAGCCGGCCTGTCTCTTTGAGGTTACATGGTCATATTTGAAATATTTTGAATTGATCCCCCCTACCCATGCCCTCACATACCCGGTATTGGCCTCCATAGAGAATAATCCTGAATGTAAGAACTTCAGATAATGCGCTATAGAATCAGACACAGACATTTCAACTTCCTTCATTCCCTCCCAGGTAAAGATTTCCATTTTCTTTGGGACATTCAACTCATTAAGGATTTCATCCCTTGATAAACCCTTTTTTTTCAAACTTTTGTACTGTTGAGTTTTTTCGAGACTCCTTATTATGTAGGACTTGTTTTTACCCAATGGATTTCTATTTTTCCATTGCCGATCGAAAATATTTTGAAGGTGTGCCATATGTGATTTCATGGCTAATTCGGCATATTTCTGCAAATCGGCATTTATGGTTGTGTAGATCTTTAATCCATCCGTATAAATATTATGCTGTTTACCGTCCGCTTTGGGATTGTTTTTTACCCATTCGAGCAAATCCATTCGCAGGTGTTCCCTGAAATAAGGTGCTAATCCTTCATTATGTGAAAGTTTAACATAGTCCAGTTTAACGGGTAGTGAGCATAAGGAATCCGAGGTGTTCTTATTGAGATAGTTATACTTTAGCATTTGAGAAAATACCACGTTTCTCCTTGACTTTGATTTTTCCAGGTTCTGCCGGGGACTGTAGTTGTAGGTTCCCTTTAACATGCCAACCAATAGGGCTGATTCTTCAACTTTTAAATCCCGGGGCATTTTATTAAAAAACCTATGTGCAGCTGTTTCAATTCCATAGGTATTTTCTCCAAATGAAACTGTATTCAGATATAATTCCAGAATCTCTTTTTTTGAATAGGCCTTATGAAGTCGTACCCCAATGATCATTTCCCTGAATTTATTCACGGGCATTGTCAATACAGAATACCGCTTCCGAGGGCTTAGGTTTTTTGCCAGTTGCTGATGAATCGTACTTCCGCCACCAGAATTCTTGTTTTGAAAAAGTATAGATTTGAAAATAACCCTAAGTGCACTCTTTTTATCAATCCCATTATGTTCATAGTACCTTACGTCTTCAGTTGCAACTAAGGCGTCAATTAAATGACTGGGCAGGTCATGATAGCGAACATTGGTTCGATCCTGGAGATAGTATTTCCCTAACAGTACCTTATCGTGTGAATAAATCTCTGAAGACAGGTAATTCTGAATGTTCTGAAGTTCTTTAACGGAATCAAGATGCCCAAAAGCACCTAGATATACCATAAAGAAAAGAGCGCATAATAATAATATAAAACTACCGATTACCTTAATTGAAATCCTGATGATCTTCCTAACACTAATTTTTAGCTTCACTTCTTAAACCTGATAAACGCGATTAGTTTCTTCTTCTTCGGTTTTGATCTTCCCTATCTCTGTTATACTGGCTTTCTCTTAGAGTTTCCTTTTCAAGGTCCAGGATTTTTCCCAATTCTGAAACGAAGATTGAACTAGGATAAGGATTATTTTCAAGCAAATCTTCAAGGTTTCTAATTCTTTGTTCTGCGTCTTCTTCTTCCAATTTGCGTTTGGCCAATAAAGCAAAGGCTAAATCAATGGTATTTTCAGTAATGAACTCTTTTTTTATCCAACCCACTTTTTCCTTTTTCTCATTCACAACCTTTATCCAATCATCCCATTCCTCGATTACAGCGACAATTTCCATGGTATTAATTCTTCGTTCAGTAATGGTTAGCAGATCGGGTCGCATATATAAAGGGACTTCATTAGTGATAGCAACCGGTTTTGCATCTAACACGCTTGCAAAGCCGTAAAGCCAGACAATGGAAGAATCTGATAATCGCGCCTTTAAAAATTTAGTGTTGTTATAAGAAGAATCAATGGCAAATGAATCCAGGTACTGAAAACTTTCTCCCAGGCTTAACAAGGTAGTTGAGGTTGAACTTCTCCTGGGTTCGCTTCGACTCGAAATTCTATCCCAAACACTTACACCAATAATCTGGGGCTGTTCAGATACAGTATTATCTGGTTCCTCCACTGGGATATTATTACAGGCTGTAAATTTCAGTAAGACAATTATGCCCAGACAAAATGTGAGTTTTCTTTGCATTCTATGATAAATAAGAACATTGTTATTGAGGCGATATAAAAAAACAAAAAAACGAAGATTAATTGGAGATTAATGCAATTTATTTGGTTCAAAAATTTTACATGTTCAGGAATCTATGAAATTTGGCTTTCTCTTTTCGAGATAGGCATACACACCTTCTTTCAGATCATGCATGTCGTAAAGTTTTCCAATGTTGGAAGACTCTGTATCCATAGTCTCTTTCATCCCTGCGAACCTTGCAGAGAGTACGGCGTTAATAGCCATCCGCATGGAGGCGGAACTAAAATTTGTCATCTTTGATGCAATACCCCTAACCTTCTCCATCATGGTGTCTGCAGGGAATACATCGTTTACAATTCCTAACGATTTGGCTTCCTGACTATTTATTTTTTCGGAGCTTAAGATCATCTGCAAGGCCCTTCCTGTACCTAGTGTGGCCGGCAAGCGGTAGGACCCGCCAAATGCAGGGATTAACCCGAATCTTAATTCGGGCATTCCGAATATACTTCTGTCTGATGCAAACCGCATGTGACAACTTAACGCCAGTTCAAGTCCTCCCCCCATGCAGAAACCGCTGATGGCTGCAATCACTGGTTTAGGACACTGTTCGATCTTCATAAGTGCTTCCTGTGCGACCCTGGAAATATTGCTGGCCTCCTCGGCCGACGCGCATCCCACCAAGGCATCTATATCTACTCCTATGGCAAACGCCTTCCCGGAGCCAGTCAGAATAACTACTTTGACACTCTTATTTTTGGCCAGCTCCTCAAAGCTCTGCTCCAGGCTCTTCAGGAGTTCTCCCGGGAGAGAATTCAGCGGAGGATTGTTGATGGTTAACACTCCAATGCCATCTGTAATATTCACGTTCAGCATTTGAGATTCCATGGATTGATGATCTTGTTTCATTCCCTTTTCCAGTTTAATTCAACGCTAGATTCCTTGTAATGTATGCATAGTATGCCCCGATGGTCCCCTGATTTTCAATGTGGAAAAAAGTGTGTAAATATATGGTCCCTGGCTTTAAATGGACATTAAATATAATAGCAGTATCAGTGGGGTTTACTATTTTGGTTAATCCCTCAAAACCATAGGGTTCTTTTTCTTCAAGGGAGCGCAATTCCATTCCTCCAATGTAAATACTGGCAGCATTAATAGCTAAGGCTGTTCCTCCGGTATTACCAGATCTGTCTTGCATTTTACATTCTCCTGAGATGGGTGAGTTGGTTTCTTTTGGCCATCGACGCAGTTCTATTTCGTAATCCCCTTCCTGAGCTACATCCAAACACCAATAACTATTCTTTCGCACTCCCCGGCTAATTTGAGGTTGCTGATCAACGAATACATCCAACCAGTCGCAGGCTGTTAAAAAACTCGGATTTTCATGCTCACTGCCAATGATTATTTTCTGTGGTTCATTTACATTATCTTTCACCCCGTCCCACCAACTGTTAAGCTGGCTTTCCATTTTCTTTACTACCTGAAGATTTTGCTCATAAACATTATCCTTTTGCAAGGGATCAGTGTCGAGATTATACAATTCACGGCTCTCCAATAGACGCCAGTCCTTCCACAATACTGCGGCGCCTTCTTTTTTGACAATGGTTTGTCCCTGTGGTGCCGGATAGTTCATGAAGCCCGGCATTCTACTGTAATTAATAAACAACATTCTGTCTTCTGAGATTTGCTCTTCGCCTCTGATTACAGGAGCCAAACTCATTCCATCGAAGGGCAAGGCAGAAGGTTTGTTCAGTCCACAGAGATCCACCAATGTGGGAAGTATATCCTGTACCTGTGCCAATCCCGATACTTCAGTACCAATATTTTTAAAATTGCCATTTGGCCAGTTGATAAAACAAGGAACACGGTGACCACCGTCCCAAAGTTCTGTTTTCATACCACGCATGCCTGCATTAAAATACTGTATTCCCATGATACTGCCGTTATCGGTTAGAAATACAACAATGGTATTTTCCCTCACTCCCTTTTCTTCAAGAAAATTCATTAAACTACCCACATTGGTGTCAATGTTACGAATCATAGCTAAATAGAGCACCAATGAGTTTCTCAGTTTATCGTTCTTTCCAGGAAATGTCGATTTATCGTACAACTCTTCGAGTGCTTTTATATCTTCTGCTTTGGCAATAAAAGGTCCATGTGGAGTATTGCTTGGGATGTATGCAAAAAATGGCTTTTCTTCTTCAATCGAATTTTCAATAAATTCTTTAGCCTTATCAAAGAAAACATCAGTGCAATAACCCTCAAATTTTTCACGTGTGCCATTGTGCCAATAGGTATCGTCGAAATAGTCGTTCCCCCAATAGTCGGATACTGAACCAATGTGCGATGATGAAAACCAAACCGACTCTTCAAAACCTCTGTCCTGTGGACGGTAAGGATAGTTTGCACCAAGGTGCCATTTGCCAAAAACTCCTGTGCTATACCCATTTGCCATAAAGATGTTTCCCATGGTAAGAAGTTCCGGTTTTAAAAAAGCCCGCCCACTGCTTACATTTACCAATCCATTGGAGACAGCATCCATTCCGGTCATTAGCTGACCACGTGTTGGTGCACACATGGGGGCAGCATGAAATTCGCCAAAACGAACACTGCTTTGTGCAAACCTGTCTAAGTTTGGTGTTTTCAGAATTGGGTTGCCATGAATAGACAACTCGGGATAACCCTGGTCGTCAGTCATTATAACAATGACATTAGCTTGAGTAGTCTTACTTCCTCCAAAAACTACTGATGAAGCAATAAAGAATAACAGCACAAGAGGCAGAACTATTCTTTTTTTCATTCTAAGATTATTTAATGACTGAAAGCATATCAATTGTTTTCTCTGAAGAATTTTCGTCTCCCTGAATTATAAGTGTATGAGAGCCGGGGATTAAATCCAGTTTTTCAAATATTTTGACATAGTGCTGGCCATGCTCACTTGCATGGTTTTCCAAACTAAATTCACCATAGGAAATCCCGTCAAGCGTAATATTCACTTTGCCCCCTTTTGGGCTCCGGTAAGCATAATACTGAAGGGCTGTTCCGGTGAAAGTAATTTCAGCTTTACAGTTTTCGTAACCAAAGGCAAGTGTTGCGCCCGAGGCGTTCCAATTATTTTCAAAAGATTCAAATCCTTTAAAAATCCAACGTGGGTCATTGTCTTCGATGGTTTCCCATGGGACAAGAGTTTCCGGTACTTCAGAAACCTCAATTCCGGTAGCTGCTTTTGGAATAATCCAATGGTCACCTTCAATAGAGCCACCCATAGCCCCCACTACGATATCATCAATGATACCAACTCCCCTTTCAGCCATATCCGTAAAATTATCAAGCGGTATGGGCATATTGAAGCGAGTTCGGGCTATATTATAATCATCCGAAAAATCTGTCTTATTGAAGTGCGCCTGAAGTCCCTCATGACCATAGAGCAATCCAAGTAGACCGCCCCAGGTTGAGGTTGGATTATCAGAATCCCATCCACACATACATCCGATACGTATGGTCTTTTTATAATCACCTTCACCATAGAATAGACTGACCATGGATGCCGCAAAATTAATCCCCGAATCCCAGGGATACTTGTATTTATAACCCGCAGTTACCGTATGTTGATAGCGTTGTGCTACCTCGTCACGGGTAAGTTCCCAGTTATCCTTATCAGGATTCGCTCTGTAGGCTGCTTTAACAAAATCATACATGTCTGCAATATAGGACCAATCAGGCACACGCATGCGAGCCTGCTCTGCCAGCCAGAACACCTGATCTTTGTGAGAGAGAGACTGATCTACAGTAGCGACCAGTGAATGCATGATGATGTAAAATTCAGAAGCCCACTCGGAATGAAGGTATGCTGTAGTTCTTATGGGCAGGTGAGCAACATCAAGAGCAACATCCGGGCGACCTGGTGTGAAGGCACCGAAAATCTCTGTGGTAAGTTGCGCATCAATCATATCCCACATGGGGTTGTTTTCGGGCAAAGAGGTAGCGTGGGGGATGGCACCATTTTGCATCTGTCCAAGGGCCGACAGGTTGGAAACCCAAAGCTGGGGCAAGCCAATATGATCCTGCCAGACAGTACTGATCTGCTCCCCGGTCAGCAGGTAGGTGTTAAACTTCTCCATGGCGTGTTGGTACACATATTCAATGTCTGTATCATCATCTGCACCCCAGGGATCCTGGTCTAGCACATAATCAAATTTACCAGGCCCGAAATCATCATCCGTAAAAAACGGAAAGTCGGTGCGCGCGTTTTCAGTGGGTAATCCGGTCCAGTTGGCTATACATCCACCTAACCAAAATCCTTTCAATTGGTCTTTGTATTCGGCTCTGTTAACAACGAGTTCATCTTTTTGAGATTGGCATGAAAACGATAGAATTAAAAGAAGAATTACAATCAGAAAATCTGATAAGTTTTTCATTTGCTTCAGTTTTTTATCGATACTCTAATCCTGTAATCAGTTCTTGCTCCTGGTCTGATATTGCCAGTGAAGCACCCCAACCACCAGTACCTTGATTGATTTTCATCAAAACCGTATTCCAACCCGAATTTAGCTCTACTTCAGCTGTATCCTGTCCCTGCTCGTGTCCTCTTTCCTGGTTGTTTTGGTGAACGATTTCCTTATTCACCCAAATTTTTACTCCATCGTCGGAGCCAATTTCAAAAGTTACTTTATTGCCAACTTCAATCCAAACATCTGTTTTTAAGTAAGCAACACTATTTTGCACATTAAAATATTTTTGAAGGTTGATAAAATCAGCCTCAAAACCATCAATCCCCATTGGCATTTTTTTCCATGCTGAGTACTTTGTGTTTTTTTCAGGGGCAAATGCCACATCAAACAAATCTGCACCGCCAATCCCGTCTTTTGAGAATGGTC
>QMPQ01000065.1 GCA_003648635.1 Bacteroidota bacterium
CGCGTGTAAATGGCAAAGAAAGGAGCATCATTTCCCTTGACAACCGTAGAGTAGCCCTTCCCGGGGACATTCATGATCTCCCAGTCCCTCAACTCTCCCCTTCCTCCAAGAGAAACAGTTCCGGTCCCGATCCCTCCCAGGGGTAAGGCTATGTTTAAGAGGTGGTCTGCATCATAGCTTTTTAGCATCTCTACCTGGTCGCCGGCAAAAGTTGACTGGGCCTCCAGTTCGACACATAGCGATAGGGCTGCTACTACAAGCAGCGAAACCCGAAAGTAGGCAAAGTTATCCATACAATTAAAGTTTGAAATCTAAGATGAAATATACTGCTTTCCTTTGATATTGTTTGGCTTGGCCAGCTATGTCGTTCCCCTATCCCCATTTCTGGTAATAAAAAAACCGGAGCGTGATACCCCGGTCTGGTTCTTGCAGCTATAGTTCAGCTATCGACCTACTTCTTTTTCTTAGCTGTGATTGGAATGGTACCTTCGGAATAGGACGCTGTTCCTTCCATGGATTCTTTCGCCACTGTCAATTCAATTTCAACCGTTTCAGTCTCAATGTAAATTTCAAATGAGAGAACATTCTTCTCGTAAACCACCTTGTCTGCCTCCATCTCATACTCTCCAAGTACCATCTTAACGGTGAATTCCTTCGCCTCTTTTGCTACCACAATATCTCCGGTACTGTACTCATAAGGAGCTTGAGAGGCCTCATAGGCCCAGGTTCCGGTGGGATCCACTTTCTTCTGGGCTGAAACTGTTGAAGTAAATGATGCAGCTAACACCACCATCAATAAAAATCTTACTGTTTTCATACTATAATTGTTAAAGTGAGTAAAAATGAATATGTCTTCAAAGCATTATCTGTCTGGTGACAAGATAAGACTTTTTTGCTTCGATATAAGGCCCTGAATTTTGCTTCAGAAATATGTTTTGTTACATTCGTTGCCAGCTCATAGATTAATCGAGCGCCCCAATATATCTGAACTTTTATATCATTTATTAAAATGGACTCCTTGATAAATAGTGGATTTGCCATCTCCGAATATCACGATACTAAAGAAATTTATTCCAGAATCAATCTCCTTATCGCACAGGACATTCGTCCCATTCACCGGACCGAAATGGAGAAGTACCTGAAGGCTTTTGATCAAAAATATGCTTCATCAAAACCGGTCATTGATCAAGCAAAAAAATTTATCCCGGGTGGTGTTCAGCACAACCTGGCCTTTAACTACCCCTTCCCCATTGTCTTTGACCGTGCCGAAGGGGCATACCTCTACGACAAAGATGGCAATCGCCACATCGATTTCCTTCAGGCGGGTGGCCCCACCGTACTTGGAAGCAACTACCCTGCTGTAAAGGAGAAGATGCTGGAACTAATCGCCAGCACAGGTCCCTCTACCGGACTATTCCATGAGTACGAGCTGAAAATCGCACAATTTATATGTGAGCACATCCCTGGAGTGGATATGTTCAGAATGCTGGGAAGCGGAACGGAAGCATGCATGGCAGCTATCCGGGTGGCACGACTGGCCACGGGAAAGAAGAACATCATCAAGATGGGAGGGGGCTATCATGGCTGGAGCGATAGTCTGGTTTATGCCCTGCGGATTCCTGGTACCGGGGGATTTGATGCCCACGGCATCCCTAAGGCCAGCAGGAAATATACCCAGGAGGCCTTCCCCAACGATATTAAATCACTGGAACGCAGGCTTCGCAGGAATCGCCTGAAGGGACAGGGAACTGCTGCGGTAATTGTTGAACCCATGGGAACCGAAAGCGGAACACGACCAGTGGATTATGACCATAATAAGGAGATCAGGGAACTTTGCGACAAATATGGGGCCCTGCTGATCTTCGACGAGGTGGTCACCGCCTTCCGCATAGGCATCAGCGGTGCCCAGGGTTACTTTGGGGTGAAGCCCGACCTTACAGTCTTTGGAAAAGTAGTGGCAGGAGGCTATCCGGCTGCAGGGGGACTGGGTGGATCACGGGAGTTGATGGAGTACCTGGCTGCCGGTTTGCAGACAGGAAAGAAACGTGCCATGGTAGGTGGTACCCTGGCAGCCAATCCTCTGAGTTCCGCAGCCGGATACTATACCCTGGTGGAAATTGAAAAGCAGAATGCCTGTCAAAAAGCGGGTGCAGCGGGCGACCGACTGACCAATGGACTAAAGAAGCTGATTTCTTCCTACGAGCTCCCCTATGTTGCCTATAACCAGGGCTCCATCTCTCACCTGGAGACCACAGGCACCATGTTCCTCCCCATCAACATGAAGAAGTTCTGGACCATTCCAAAAACCCTGAAAGAAATCAAAATCCGAAAACATATGATGGAAGAGATGGGTGCTGCCTATATGGTGGAAGGGATTGTCACCCTGGCCGGCAGCCGCATGTATACCAGCATGGCCGACACCGATGAGGTGATTGACGAAGCACTGCAGGGCTTTGATCGGGTGTTTCAGAAGATGTAAGATGAGTGACAAAAACACATATGTGCTTGCCCATGATGTGGGGACCTCCAGTGTTAAAAGTGCCCTGGTCAGTCAAAACGGAGAAATAGCCTCCCATGCTACCTCCTCATATGGATTTAGCTATCCACATCCGGGTTGGGTGGAGCAGGATCCGCAGGATTATTGGGAAGGTGTGGTGAAAAATACCCGGAATATCCTTGAAGAGAGCCGGCTCGATCCCTCTCTTATAATGGGAATGGTATTCTCCACCCAGGCCATGGGCATCATCCCTCTTGACAGGGATGATAAGCTACTGGGGCATAACATCACCTGGGTAGATGGAAGGGCCGAAGAACAGGCACGCTGGATTATGAGCCTGCTGGGCGGCAAAAAGATTTTTGAAAAGCTTATCGGGGTGGAGATCACCGGCAAGGATGTAATCCCAAAACTGCGCTGGATCAAACAGAACAGAGCTGAACTCTATGAGCAGATCAAAACGATTCTGGATGTGAATGGTTACCTGAAATTTCGTGCTACGGGACACAAAGTATTCGAATGGTCGGGGGCCTGTTCATACGGTTTTAATCTAAAAAAGAAGGACTGGGAACGAATGCTGTTCAGGATTTCGGGTTTCGATATCAAGAAACTGCCCCCCCTGGTAAGATCGACCGATGTGGTGGGAACCCTCACTCGGGAAGCAGCTGAAGCTTTGGGGCTTCCCCAGAATGTTCAGATATTTGGAGGATGTGACGACACCCAGAGTGCTGCAGCAGGTTCGGGTTCCACTACTGAGGGCGATGCCCATATTTATCTGGGGACTTCCGCCTGGGCCGGAATTACAACAGGAAAAAATCTGAAACACAAAAATGGCGCCGTGGTGCTCCAGAGCGCCGATGCTCATAAAAATCTGCTGGTGGGAATTACCGAATCTGCCGGGGCCAATCTGGACTGGATGATAGAGAAATTCTACAAGCTGGAGAAAAGCGATCCGGCCATTAGCAACATCTATGCCTTTATTGATAAAGAGACCCGGGGAGTTCCCCCGGGATCGGATCATCTGATCTTTACCCCCTGGCTGCTGGGCGAGCGATGCCCGGTTAGCACTACCACCACACGTGGTACAGTCTTTAACCTGGGTCAGGAGCATACCCGTGGGCATTTTGTAAAGGCACTTCTGGAAGGAGTGGCATATAACCTGAGGTGGATCTTTGAAAACTACCAACGCGACTTTGGCTTCAATCCTGAAACTATAAGAGCCATCGGCGGAGGATCGGTCAACGAAAACTGGATGCAGGGAATCGCCGATATTACGGGGAAACAGGTAGAGACTATTGGTCGTCCCACCATGGCTGGTGCCCTGGGAGCAGCCTCCTGCGCCTTTGTGGGCAGTGGTCATTTTGACTCCTTCGACCAAATCAATCAGTATATAGAAATACAAAATACATTTACTCCGGATCCCTCGGTAAAGGAACTTTACGACGACCAGTTTCGCTCCTATAAGAATGTTTATCGAGGATTGAAAAAAGCCTATATTGAGGCTAACCTGGAGCGTTTCAGCCAGATAGACAGCCAGGTGAAAGCAGAAAAGATTGAATAAGATGGAAAATACCGAACAAATAGAAGGGATAAGACAAGAGATTATTGAAGGCGGATTGAGACTGGTGAAGGAAGGACTGGTGGCGCGGACCTGGGGAAACATAAGCATTCGTGTGAATGAAACCTATATGCTGATCACACCCAGCGGACGCACCTACGAGGATCTGACCCCCGAGGATATTGTACTGGTGAATTATCACACTTCCAAACATGAAGGGACGATTAAGCCTTCGTCCGAAAAAGAACTTCACTGCGAGATATACAGAACCCGTAAAAAGATCAATGCAGTGGTTCATACGCATCAGATGAATGCCTCCACGGTGGCAGCTGCCCAACGGGAAGTTCCTCCCATACTGGATGATATGGCCCAGATTATTGGTCCATCAGTACGAGTGGCGGCATATGCCCTTCCCTCCACAAAGAAGATTACGAAGAGGACCGTCAGCGCCCTCAAAGGAAGAAATGCAGCACTGATGGCCAATCATGGTGCCGTCTGTGTGGGGCGTGACCTGGATGAGGCATTCGTGGTTTGCCAGGTCCTGGAAAAAGCTTGCAAAGCCTTTATTGAAGCTGAATTTCTGGGTGGGGCAAAAAGCATCAACAAGTTTGAGGCCCACCTGATGCACCAGATCTATATCAGGAAATATTCAGGAGAGGCGGACAAAAACAAATAAGATGAATAAAAAAAGCCACTACCCGGTCTACCGTTATGTGATCCTTGCAGTTTTTATGCTGATCACTGTTGCCATTGAAATCCAATGGCTCACACATGCAGCCGTGGCGCGACCTGCTGAGGTTTTTTACGGGGGGCAATTCAACCCGGATTCAATCCTGAATATTGATTTCCTGGCCATGATTTATATGGTGGCCTTCCTGGTCATGAGCTTTCCTGCTTCCTATGTGATAGATACTTACGGGATTCGAACCGGCTTGGCCATCGGAGCGGTAATGCTTGCTGTATTCAGTCTGATGAAAGCAGCTTTTGCAAATAGCTTTACCGGGGTTGTTATTGCACAAACCGGGCTGGCCCTTGCACAACCATTTATCCTCAATGGTGTCACAGCTGTTACGGCACGCTGGTTTCCACTCTATCAAAGGGGAATGGCTGCGGGACTACTGGCCCTGGCGCAATATCTTGGAATTATCGTGGCAATGCTGGTCACTCCCATGCTGGTGGGGTCCGATCCATCATTGCCTGAATATGGAACAGGATTTGGTAAAATGCTCTGGATTTACGGAATTTTCAGTGCAATTGCTGCCCTCTGTAGCCTTCTGCTCATCAAAGACAGGAAGCCTCAGGATGGTGAACAGGAGCTTGACCGCTATGCCTTCTGGAAAGGGCTCAGGCACATACTGTCAAACAGGGATATGCGTATCACCATGTTCCTCTTCCTGATTGGACTGGGTATCTTTAATGCCATTAGCTCCATGACTGATTCCATTGCTGAAAGAGCAGGAGTGGAAGACTCTGACGGTTTGATCGGGGGAGTGATGTTGATCGGTGGAATCATAGGAGCCGTAATAATTCCTACCCTGTCGGACCGGTACAAACGGAGAAAACCCTTTCTGGTCATTTGCATAGCAGGCATGTTGCCAGCCGTGGCAGCGCTGGCTTTCGCCGGGAACCTGGCAGATGATCCTGAAACTATCTACAGGATATCCTTGGCGGCCTCCTTTACACTCGGGTTCTTTATAATGAGTGCCGGCCCCCTGGGCTTCCAGTATGCCGCCGAAATCTCTTATCCTGCCCCGGAATCAACCTCCCAGGGCATCCTCTTATGGGTTGGTCAGCTTACAGGTATGATCTTCGTGGCCGGGATGAGCATCAGGGAGAACCAGTACCTGGGTATATTCATGAACATTTTCGTAATTCTTTCCATTCTGGTCCTCATCGCAACGTTCGTCCTACGGGAGAGCCCTTTCATGGAAACTGAATCCGGGGAAGAATACAAAGAATAACTTTCATGTAAAAATATTTGACGTTCACGTAAGTATTGTTACATTTGGTCACAAGTATTGCGTGAATCATGGTAAAAAAATGCGCCCGTTATAACATTGGAGTAAGGAGAATCGCCACAGACGATGGCAGTTTTCTACTTCAATTATTCTTTACCATTGCCGTTATTTCAGCCGGAATCTTCTTCCAATTAAATGTATTACAATGGGCTGCGGTCGCATTGCTATCTTCTTTTTTCCTCTTTACCGGATTTTATAGAAGTGCCGCCCATTTGCTCGCAAGCTACGATGACTCCATCACATGGGACCAGGCTGTACGGATTAAGGCCATGAGCAATATCGTGGTGGCTTTTACCGCCGGGATCACAATTTTTTCCTTTCTGATGATCTTTATGCCTAAAATTAATCAACTATTATAGACACCAGTAGAAGACTTTTTGCGGAGGGTTCTGATAATCAGAACCCTCTTTTTTTATCTACTCTACGACAGGTTTTATGCGAAAGGTAAATTCAAACTCACCCGGGGCCACACGATAGGGATTCAGTACAGAATTGGCCGTTCCCCCTACCCCTGTAACCAGGTGATCCAGGTTAAGCGTGACTACCTCCTCCTCCTTTAGCTGGAAGGGATAGTGGGCCCGGTCCAGATTTTCAGTGGTATACTTCTGGGCACTCACATTAAACAGTTCATCAGAGCTTACCAGCAGGCCACTCCCCCCTCTGTCAGTCAGCTTGAACCAGCGTACATCACAGCGGTTTCCATAATCCTGAGGAATAATATAGGGGACAAAGTCCTCCTCAACCGAAGTCTGGTAGATGCCTGTTTTTGCCCCGGTCTTCCGGTCGGGATAATTCTCAAAGGGGCCCCTGCCAAACCATTCCATCTGCTGATATTCTCTTGGAAGTTCCATTTGCAGTCCCACCTTCGGTATCCATTTGGTCATGTTTCCCCTGGCTGAGACCCGGGTGGCAATTTCTATCTCCCCGTCTCCCCATATGGTGTAATCATAAAAGACCTTGAAGCCAGTGGTATAATTCATGGAGTGCAAGCTGGCCTCTATATGGACCCTGATAGATGTATGCCCCATTTCACTCCTGAATTGGTCCACTTCCTGCTCCAGGCGATCAAGCCCGATGGAGCGCCACCCGTTGGCGGTCTCCTGTCCCATACCCTCAGTAACATGCCCCATCTCGGTACGCCAGAAGTTCCAGGAATCGAGGTCATTGGCCAGAGGGGCCCGCCACACATTGAGCCGGAGGCCCTTGCTGATCAGTTCCCTGCCTTCAATGACCATGGAGGTAAGAACACCGGTCTTCCTATCGAAAACATAAGTGAAATCAGCTCCCTTCACCTCCAGAGAGTGCTCATATTTAAGCATCTCTAAAATGTCTAAAGCCGGGTCTTGCTGATCAGCAACAATGGGAGCCGCCGTGGGCCGTGCATTCCGGACTGGAAATTCAAACTGTTCCCAGGCCACTTCATGACCTGCTGCTGCCCAGGGAAAATCGCTTCCTGTGGACCCACTTATCAGGAGATGACAAACGGTACCGGATTTTACCTCTGGCTGCATATATGGAATATCTACCAGCTGCTTTTCCCCGGGTTCCAGGTCCACCTTGAATGTACCCTTCTGCAGGAACACTCCATCAACAGTAAGTTCCCATCTGAAATTCAGTTCCTTCAAATTCCTGAAATGGTAACGATTGGTTATTTCAAAGCTTCCTTGTTCCAAATCCTTTGCGGTGAAGTGAACTGGCTGGGGTGATTTTTTCATCTGCCACATCTCGGGTTGGATAGAACGATCGGGCCATACCACCCCGTAAGTGCGCCCCGGAATCCCTATGGAATAATAGCTTCCCTCTTCCTCTTTGCTTTCGAAATCGAGCCAGAGCAGCGAGCGGGCCTTTAAGGATTCCGCTTCACTGTTCAGGTCTGTGAGCGGAACCACCCAGTCAAAGATCCTTACCTGATCCAGAGTAGCATGGCCCATATAACCCAGGTGGCTGTCCCTTAACTCGGCGCTCTTCCCAAGGATCACCTGGTAGGGTGCATTTCTGATTAGCCCTGTATGTGCCTGTGAACCCATAAGTTCTCCATCCACAAAGAGCTCCATTTTACTACCATCATATGTGGCCGCAACATGGTGCCAGCGTCCTTCCCAGTCTCCCGGCAACTCCCCCTTAAGGCTTGCCTTTGCCCCTGTGTTTAAATAAAATTCCAGATGCTTGTCATCCGACTGGATGACCCCGTACTGGTAATCCCCTTTAGTCAGAAAGGCTGCATTACCGTTATATGCCTCAGGCTTCACGTGGAATGAAAGAGTCAGGGCCTCACCTGAAATATCCAAAGATGGATCCCTGCTCACTTCCAGCCAATCGTCATGTCCACTCAGATAGAGTGCCTGTCCTGTCTCACCCGGAACAAGATGCGCTTTATTCATAAAGACGCACTTGATCCCGGAAGGGGAATCATCGGGGGTGCTGACCACCGGCTGTGTGATCCCCGGACTCATCCAATCCCAGATGGCCCCGCCGGTAAGCCTGCGATATTTGTATATCAACTCCCAGTATTCATCCATGCCCCCCAGGCTGTTCCCGGTGACCGCAATATATTCGTCCATAAATGAGGGACGCGGATCGTCCGATTTTCCGAAACGCTGTTCCAGAAGGAATGGCTGAAGGTACCTGGGTCCCACTACATCTTCGCACTTGACAGGATTGGTAAGAGGATCCCTATCCCGGTTCCCTCCATAAAGCCAAAACCGGCTGGGATCAATCTCCTTTCCTTCAGCAATCAGGGCACAGATATTATCTCCGGATCCACTCTCATTGCCCGCACTCCAGATCACTACCGAAGCATGATTCCTGTCACGGTAAACCATTTTCCGCATCCGGTCCAGATACTGGTCCCTCCACTCCGGATCGTGAGAAAGTTCCGTATAGGCATGTGCCTCATCACCCGTTTCATCCACAATGTAGATGCCCAGCTCATCGGCCAGGTCCAGATATTCTACATTTGGGGGATAGTGGCTGGTGCGAACACAGTTTATGTTAAACTGCTTCATCAGGTAGAAATCCTTTCTTATGGTCTCCACATCCATGGTGTGTCCCGTTTCGGGATGCAGCATATGGCTGTTCACTCCATTGAATTTAATGGGTACACCATTGACACAGATGGCCTGGTCAATGATCTCCACTTCACGAAAGCCTACCCGGGTACTGAGTACCTCCAGCACCTCCTCGCCATCCATCAGCTCCATCACCAGGGTATAGAGATTTGGGTATTCGGCCGACCATTTATCCGGATTACTGATTTCCAGGCTGAGCTCCAGCCCTTCCCCGGCTCCACCATCCATGGTTCCTGTGCTTATTATCCCTTTGCCCTCTGGAAGCATTTCTCCTTGCAAATCATATACATTGGTTCTAATGGAATAGGGACCTGCATTTTTCTGACTGTAGTTCTTCACCCACATGGCCACATTAAGGCTGGCATCTTCATAGGATTTATCCAGATCGGTACTTACGTAAAAATCCCGGATATGCGTTAGAGGAGTAGATATCAGGTAGACATTCCGGTAGATTCCCGAGAGGCGCCAGGTATCCTGGTCCTCCAAATAAGCACCGTCGCTGTAACGCAGTACCCTGACTGCAATACTGTTTTCTCCTTTCTTCAGGAAAGGGCTAATATCATACTCGGCGGGTTCCATCCCTCCCTGGTTGTAACCCACTTCTTTTCCGTTAATCCAAACATAGGAGGCCGAATGCACCCCTTCGAAATGGAGAAACACCTGCCGCTTATTCCAATCTTCAGGAAGGTCGAAGGTTCGGTAATAGGATCCTGTTGGATTAAATTGTTTTGGCACTTCAGGTGGATCCAATGGATGCGGAAGTCCGATGTTTCGAAACAGCGGAAATCCAAATCCCTCCATTTGCCAGTTGGAGGGAACCCCAATGGTCTGCCAGTCATCCCTGTTACTACCCGATTTATAAAAATCGGCCGGTGCCTCGGCCGGGTTCTCTGCCCAGTGAAACTGCCAGGGACCATTAAGATTCAAATGGAAAGGAGATAATTTCCGCTCTCCTTTAAGCGCCAGATCAGAGCTGGGATAGGGCATAAGGGTGGCATGAGGCAAGACCTGGTTACGCTCAAACACTCTGGGATTTTCATAATCGGGATGCAGTTGCGCATTCAATAGGGTACCTAGGAAGGTCATGGCCAGGGCCATAGCAAAAATTCGTTTCATACGTCTGAAGTATATATGGTTCTACTTATTTCGTTTCAGCATGGCTCCTGCCACCTCCACAGCCAGCTTGTACCTTCCGAAGGGCGCACTCACCTGAATCCCCTGAACAAAGCCGGCCACCCTATCGATCATTCCCTGTGCAATTTCTATCCCCGCCTTTAGCTGGTCATCCTTTGTCTCATATTTGGCAATGCGAGAGATCACCTCATCCGGCACATAAACACCCGGCACCTCATTCTTCATAAATTCGGCATTGCGAAGACTTACCAGTGGCCAGATTCCAGCAATCAGGGAAAGACTTCCCAAATCTGCCTTCTCCAGGAATTTTTCAAGCGAATCCACATCAAAAACAGGCTGTGTAATAATATACTCAGCCCCAGCCTCCTTCTTCAGTTGCAGGCGATGCAGTTCATTTTCAGGATTTACGCTATTGGGATCCACTCCCACTCCTGCAAAAAATGAGGTGGGATCTCCTATCCGTTTCTCTCCCACATCGATTCCATGATTCAGATTATTAATCAGGTGTACCAGTCCAATGGAATCTATATCAAATACAGCCGTGGCCTGGGGATAATCCCCGATCATTGGCGGATCGCCTGTGATGGCCAGAATGTTCCGTATTCCCATGGCAGTTGCACCCAGCAGGTCAGACTGCATACCCAGCAGGTTACGGTCCCGGCAGGTATAGTGCAGCACCGTTTCGATGTCCACCTGATTCTGTAACAATACTGCCAGCGCCAATCCGGTCATTCGTGCCGTGGCCCGGGGACCATCAGGAATATTGATGGCATCTACCCGGTGTTCTTGTAATAACCTGGCCCCCTCCAGTGGTTTGGTGATATCTGTGCTGCGGGGAGGGACCATCTCTACCAGCACCACCTGTTGACCGGAAAGCATCTTTGCTGAAAGTTTCGATTTCTCAGCTACAGGCACCGGCTCAGGCAGGGGCTCCTCGCTTACCGGTTTCACACCAATATTGATGGAGTGTTGAATGCGGGTCTGTTTCATGGCCAGTGCATTGGCCATTTTCCCTATATGCTCGGGGGTGGTACCACAACATCCTCCCAGTACCCTGACTCCCCTTTCGATAAATCGTTTGGTATAAACCGAAAAATATTCTGGTGTACTCATATAGATCATGCGCCCATCGGTAAACTGGGGTCGACCCGCATTGGGCATCAGGCAGAGGGGCTTATCTGTAAGCCGTCCCATCTGCTCCACAAAATCCAGCATGGGCTTTGGTCCAACCGTACAGTTCAACCCAATAACAGATGCCTCACTCTTTGTGAGAGCGTTTGTCACATCTTCCAGGTCCACACCATAGCGCGTTAAGCCATCCTCACCCACAGTCATCATGGCCACTACGGGCAGTCCAGAGACACTTTTGATGGCTTTAATGGCCTGCTCCATCTCCCTGATATCCTGGAAGGTCTCCAGGATGAAAAGATCCACAACCGCCTGGTTAAGGATCCGGGCCTGCTCGGCATATCCTTCAAAAACCTCCTCCAGGGTGGTATCACCCCAAGGTTCAATCTCCTGCCCTGAGGGTCCCATGGAACCCGCCACATACACTTCGTCTCCTGCCGACTGTCTGGCCAGAGCAACCCCTTTCAGGTTGATTTCTTCTATCTGATCCAGCAGGTTATGGGATTTTAATTTGAAACGGTTGGCTCCATAGGTATTGGTCTCAATCACCATGGAACCTGCCCTCACATACTCCTCATGAATGGAGCCGATCAGCTCGGGTCGAGAGAGGTTTAACTCATCGTAACACTTGTCGATAAAGACCCCCTTCTCATAGATCAGGGATCCCATGGCGCCATCGAGCAAGACCAGGTTCTCCTTCACATACTCCTCAAATAAAACCATCATCAAATGTACAGATTTTTACAGCTTTTTCAGCGCTCTAAACGGAAGCCATCCTGGATTCAATATAATCCAATCGTCGCAGCACTTCCTGATCCTGCATAAGTTCAGGGGAGAGCTTCTCCTTATCCAGTTCAAAGCGGTAGGAATGGGAACCATCCATCAGTAAAACAAGCGAATTGAGAATCAGCAATGCCTCCACGCCATCTTCACTCGCATAGATTGCCTCCAGGATTACAGGAACCGGGTCCCCCAAAGCTGTCAGACCCAGAAACTCGGCAGCCCTGGTACGTACCAGCAAATCCTCATGACTGCATAAGGCCACAGCCTGTCCTTCAAATTCGACAGCCTCCAATCCAAAAGTGCTGCAAACAATCAATCCCCAGTACGCTTTATGCGGATCATCCGAATCAAGGGCCATTGCAATTTCAGGATGTGCTTCCTCAAAGGAAAGCAGTTCCAGGTTGGCAATATCTATAAGGTCTTCAATATCATCTTTGTGCTGCTGTCCAAACAGAATTGGATTTACAAAAGCATCCCTGCGCAATATGTTCTCCGGATAGAAACTCAGATCGGGCATGCCCTTCACCCACTGATCCATCAAAGATCTCATTTCAGATACTTGCTCTTCATATAAGGGATCTGCTGCCAGGTTTAAGGTTTCATAAGGATCGGAACCTAGGTCGTAAAGCGCTTCCGGCTCCCTGGCTTCAAAGAAGGAACCCTGAATATCATTCAGTTCTCCTGCCCGGTACATATCACGCCACTGCTGGTAAGCCAGACAGATATAACGGTAGTTGTTCTGCAATCCATCCATATTAAAAGGCTGATAGCTACGCATATACTTGAGATCTCTCTTCCTGACCGTGCGAACCAGGTCATATTTCTCATCAAAGCGGTCGGCATAGCCATAGGTGATTTCCTGCTTTTTCCCGGAGACCTTTTCTTTTCCAAGAAAGGGACTGCCATCAATTCCATCCGGAATTTCTATCCCCGCCAGCTTAAGTAGTGTGGGACCGAAGTCCACAAAGCTTACAAAATCATTCGTGGCTTCACCCCGTTTCATATCTACCAGGTGCCGGAACTTCTCCGGAATCCTCACCACCAGCGGCACATGCAATCCGGTCTCATAGGCATATCCCTTGCTACCCGGCAGCACACCTCCATGGTCCCCGAAATAGAATACAAAAGTACTCTCCAGCAAACCTTCCTCTTCCAGTTGCTGAATAACCCGTCCCACAATGGTATCCACTGCCAGAATCTTATCACGGTAGTAGGCAGATGTAAAACGGAAAAGATCGGTATCGGGATGATTGGGGAAGAGATGCACGCTGTCCGGATTCGTTACCGGGCGATAGGTTTCCATGAGCTCCGCTTTGAAATGGAGCCTGCTTTCGTGCGAAACCGGGTGCGATTCTTTGTGAAAAAAGGGCTGGCCGGGCTCACGCCTGGTCCAGTGCGCCATTCTTGAGGATTCATCCCATACTCCCTCATCTTTGATATAATTATAATCCTCCTTGCTGTTATTGGTAGTATAGTACCCCGCCCTCTTCAGGTAGGCAGGAAACATTTCCACTCCCTCAGGAAGCGGTACCAGTTTGGACCGCCTGTGAAACTGGGCCCCGGTGCGAGGTCCGTAACAGGACGAGATAAGGGTGGAACGGGCCACACTGCAGACCGGAGCGTTGGAGAATGCCCTGGTAAAAAGGATCCCCTCGTCCGCCATCTTCTCAATATTTGGTGTGCCAATACCATGTGGATCAAACAGCTCCATATAATGCGTGGAGTTATCCTCGGAGATGATCCAAACAAAATTGGGCAGGTCCTCCTTGTGGCCCCTTGAACAGGCCAGAATAAATAGCAGTCCCAAAATCGTGATAATCCCTGTTCTTCTCATGTTTAAAATGGCTTTGAATCCAGTTCAATATTCAAAATGGCAGTGTTACCCTGAAAATCCTCCCTAAGCCAGTGAATCTCCAGGCGTTTCAGCCCTTCAATCTCCTTATCATAGGGCAAAGGTGGTGGATCGAGGGAGACCACCTTTACTTCAAAGGGGACCTCAGATGGTAGCCGGAGATAGAGGGTGGCACCATCCTGCTGAAGCTTCACCCCACCCTCTTCAAGCCATAGTTCGGCCCGGGTGATCATCTGCCAGCTCAGGTTCTTTGTTGAGGGTGAGAATACCAGCTCATCGGTGATTCTGAGTCGTGTATTTGAAAGCCTGGAGAAAGTTCGTTTTGTCATCTGCATGTTATCTCCATACAATGCTGTCAGATCAAATGTAAATCTGGGAACCTTAGCCCTAAGCTCACGCCTGATTAAGGGAGCACATGCATCAGCCAGGTGCTCTTCCCCATTAACTACAAGAGTACTGTGTCCGCCGCTATTCTTTGTAAGCAAACTCCACCTCGGTGAATCCTGTGCCCTGTTCCATAATCCTCCATCCATAATCTGCTCCAGGGCATTGTAGCTCTGGTTCCCCGGATCGATGAACCAGCGCACCCCGTCAAGTTCAAATACAAAGGAGCCTGCATCCATGTTCCCGTGATTGTCCGCTGCCCGCCCCCCCTTCGCAGCAAGGAAAAAGGCATCCGTACTATTATGTCTGTCTCTCATGATCACAATGGGCTCCTCCCCTCCTCCTGACCACAGCTCAGGCCAGACAAAAGAAGCCTGATTTTCATGGTTCAACTGAACCAGGTTTAAAAAATGTACCGGGTAAAAGCGGGCAGACCTCAGTTGATGCATGTCAACACGCACCTGCTCAAGCAAGTTTCCATAGGCACCCCAATCGAACCCGGAACCAGATCTAAGCGCAAACCAGGAGAGTAAGCCAAAATGAGTGAGGCTATGAAATCCTCCAAGGCCCGAATCAAAGAAATTATAATAATTCCCTGAAGGTCCGGCCATCACCTGACTAAAAACAGCACTCTCCATTACGCCCGGAGCCCCGGTAAATCCAAAATCAGTTCCCAGGGCAGTTTCATATGCTGATATGGCTGCAGTCAGGTAGGTGCTTGCATAGAACCAGTAGGATACTCCCTCCGGGTAGACCCCATCAGGGGCATAGGGTTTCAATGCAAGGGGTATATTCTCCACTGCCTGATGCAGAATGTCAGCACAAAGTTGCGGTTCATCTTCATAAACTGCCAGGGCAGCCATGGAAAGTCCACCGTGGCATACCAGGTTCCAATTGTTATCTGTTGTAATCCACCCATTTTCCCCGGAGTTCCCCAGCCCGGGTTTCAGGGCCTTATTTACCAGGGCCTTCCGCGCCAGTCTGTCCACCTCCGGCGAAAGCCACTCCCCCGCCCAGTCGATGGCCAGGGCCACTCCGCATGCCATTTCAGCCACATCCAGGAAGTGAGAGGGATTCCAGTTGTTAAAGTTGCAGACTGCCTTTAGCTCCTCCTCCAGCTTGAGAAGATGACGCTCATCTCTCTTAAAACGGTAAGCCAGGGATAGGGTGGTCAATCTCCCGATGGCCTCCCGGGATACACCCAGTAATCTTTTTCCTGTCATTTTTCTCACCAATGGTTCCAGGCTCAGTATTGAATCTGCACTGCGACCCAACAGTTCCATCCCCTGGATCACCAGGCTGTCTCCCTGGTCGAGCTGCTGCCAAATTCGATGTTCCAGCTGAGGATTAAGAATCAATCTGGGAGAAGTCCCATACAGTCGCTCGTCAATCCACTCCATGGTCAGGGGATTTTCATATTCCGGACTTCCGGATGAATTCATATGCCTGTCAGCAAGATCCAGGTATTGCTCCCAATCGTAGCGTTTCACATCATGTTTTCCGCTTCGTATATGATATCCAAGCAAGCCACTACCCACTGGTTGATCCACTCCAGGCATTTCAAAACTTAAAGAAATTCCCGGGTCATAGAGCTTATATGCTTCGCTAGCGTAAACCAGTGATAGATATTCGCCTCGCTGATCGGCCCAATCATCCTTCAGGGCACTTGCCACATAGAGTGGTCGAGGTGCAACTATAGCCATCAGCATATGCTGGTCCACAGGAAGGGCCCCCTCATTATCATTGTAATCATGAAACCTGCCGGCAAACCAGTGGGGGAAGCTTGTATTAATATTGCTAACCCGCTCCCCATAAGGTCTCCGGGACAAGGCAGCACCTCCACAACCTGAATTATTGGAAACCACCATGGCAAAACGTTCATCACTTGCTCCGGCCCAGAGCGAGGTTTTGCCCAGCCTGGAATGCCCCATAAGGGCCACACGTTTGTGATCAATCTCTACATCTGTTTCAAAATAATCCATGGCTCTGGAAAGCCCCCAGGCCCAGGCAGCGATGGATCCCCAGGAGTCCGGCTCCCGCTTACTAGCTTCAGGATCAACCAGACCATGAATCCCATTCCTGAATCCATCATCAAAATCGGGATCAATGTCCCCATAATAAATGGTAGCCAATCCATATCCCCGGCTTAGGATCAGATCCACCGACCAACGACTGGAGCTTGCTCCCCTTGAGGCTTCGGTGGCCCGGTTGTCCGTAATTCCCAAACTGGAATTGTTCCTAACCCAGCTTTTAGTCAGACTTATTCGTGGGTCCGGGTGGATGGTATGGTTTCCATTGAAATTCAGACCAAGAAAAAGAGGTGCAGCTGCTGACTGATCCTTTGGAAGGAAGATCAGCATGCCAATTTCCAGGGTATCATCACCGCTGCAAACCTCCAGCACCACCTCTTTTTGAATAGCTGTACCCTGCAGGGCTTCCCGATCCTCGAACACCAGGCGATGATTTATGGATAGATCGGATTCAGGAATACGCCCATACACATGATCCCTGAATAACTCCAGGAGCTCGTTTCGTCGGATCTCCTCCCATTTGGCGGCCGATTCAATAGAGAGACCCGCTTCACTCTTAAGCAGTTCAGGTAGTGGTGCCACCAGAAGATCCCCGCCCCCTGTATCCTGTGCATGGGTGAAGGTGAACAGACTGATTTGAATGGCCAGAATCAGCCACAAGCGCCATTGAGGAGTGTAATTTTTTTTCATCATGTTAAATTTACAATCCTTTCACACAAGAGAAAGCATTTTCTTGTTTATTTTGTATCCTATGAGATCAGTCCTTATCATCTTTCTATTAGTCCTCTTCATTATTGGAATGGACCTCTATGCGCTCAGGGGGATCCAGCACCTCTTTTCTCCCGGCCGTAACGGAAATTCATTGTTCTACTATCTGTTCTGGGGAGTATCCCTTCTGATCCTGCTTACACTTATTGTAGCCGGCACTCGGTTTCAAAAACTGCGAGATCCTTCTCAATTTTTTGGAATCATGCTGATCATGGGCATCTTCCTGATGTTCTATATACCTAAACTTCTTTTTAATGCCACGCAATTGCTGGGCGACCTGTCACTCCTGATTACAGGTCTCTTCGGGAACAATGGAGCCGGTCTGAAGCTTTGGTTCCTGATCCCGGGTTTGGTCCTGGGCCTGCTCACCTTTGTGGCTTTTGGAATGGGCATGGCCAGGGGGCGTACCAATGTCAAGGTTTTTCGTGAAACCATAAAAATTAATAGCCTGCCGGATTCCTTCCATGGACTCCGAATCGTACAGCTCTCTGACATTCACCTGGCTGGATTCTACAGGCATCCCGGGTATATCAGGAAGGTGGTGACTATGGTAAACAAACTGGAACCCGACCTGATTTGTTTCACTGGCGATATGGTCCATAACTTCTCTGAGGAAGTTGATCCCTTCGTAGATATTTTCAAGGAACTATCAGCACCCCTGGGCAAAATTGCTGTGCTTGGAAACCATGATTACGGCGCCTATTTCAGCTGGAATTCGAAAGAGGAAGAGC
>QMPQ01000066.1 GCA_003648635.1 Bacteroidota bacterium
AGTTTGATTTAAGCAATATCACTACCTTTGCCATCGGCTTAATTCCGTGGATTTGCCGGATCATTGAGTATGGAAAGGTGGGAGTCACCTATGGTTGTAAGGAGTTTAATGTCGTGGCGGTATCTCCGCCGAATCGTTTCTCTGAACTCAATAATCTTTTTTTGAAAAATATTTGCGAGCGATGGCTAAAAAAAGGGCAATTTCGACAGGCCGACAATTTTTTGTCATTAACTCTGTCTGTCGACAACCAAATCATCCATCCATCGCGTTGCTACGGTTTGTTTCTCAAATACGACGGGAAATGGACGAACAAAGAAGATATTCCCTATTTTTATCGCGACTATGATCAAAAATCAGCCGACCTTCTACAGGAATTAGACGCGGACTACTCTAAAATCCGAGAGGCCATCAAGATTAAATATTCTGAGCGGGATTTCCGATACATGCTTGATTACCTCGGTCTTGAGCGACTATCATACAGATCGGAAAACACCGACATTCGCGAATCATTCACAACATCACTGACGTTGGGAGCCATCAAACCACCCACCATTCAATTGGAAAGTGGCGAATGGATCATAGACAAGGATCATCGCTTCTTCACAGACGACATTCATTATGGCCTGTGCATTGCAAAGTGGATTGCTGACCAACTATCTCTGAACGTTCCCACCATTGACAGTATCATCGACTGGGCCCAGCAATTACGCAATGAGAAAATCATCGAGGGAAATAAATTGTTATTGGGCAGCGAAAGCCTGACTACGGAATTCATGTCCGGCATTCCTCCGGTGTATGGACTCAACAGCATCGATGACATACTGGACTAACTTTTGTTTTTATGAATATAAATTGCAAACCCAATGAAATTTTTTAAAACCGACCGCTGAAGCGGCGGCTTAGTTCCACCGGTTATACCATGATTTAGGAGAAGGCTATGAAGAATGAATATACAGATGCCGGAGAGGCAACCTCCACCAACTGGAAGGTCACGCGGCGTGATTTTCTGAAAGCTTCAGGTTTTGTCATTACTGGACTTTCCGTGGCGGCACAGTTCGCTTATGCGGCTGAAACAGATAGCAACACGAAAGTGCGTTTCGGGATCGTGACGGACGCACATTATGCCGATGCAGCCCCACAGGGGAGCCGTCATTATGGAGAATCTGTTGCCAAGATGGCTGAGTGCGTGAAACTCATGAATGACAAGAAGGTCGATTTTCTTGTTGAACTTGGCGACTTCAAGGACCAGGGCAAACCTGTTTCTGAGAAGGACACCTTGAAGTACCTCGAGACCATTGAAAAGATCTTTGGGCAGTTTAAAGGACCTCGCTATCACGTTCTGGGTAACCACGACGCAGACAGTATATCGAAAGAACAATTTCTTGCTCGCGTTGAGAACACGGGCATCGAGAGGAAGTCCAAGTACTATTCCTTTGACTCAAACAAATGGCACTTTGTCGTCCTTGACGCGAACTACAAGGCTGATGGATCTGATTACGATCATGGCAACTTCGATTGGACAGATACCAACATCTCGCGTGAAGAACTCGACTGGCTCAAGGAGGATCTTGTGTCCACATCCAAGCCAGTGATCGTATTTATTCACCAGCAACTTGACGGCAAGGGGAGCCATTACGTCAAGAATGCGGCTGAAGTTCGTCTAATCCTGCAAGAAAGCAAGAGAGTACTCGCAGTGTTCCAGGGGCATAACCATGCAGGACATTACAGCCATATCGAGAACATTCATTATTACACTCTGAAAGCCATGGTTGAGGGGGCTGGTGACAAAAACAACTCATATGCCATTGTTGAAGTACACGATAATCACGACATCGTCGTTTTTGGCTATCGCAGAGCGATGAGCAGAGAAATGGAGAAGGCTTGACAAGACAATTGCAGCGGACGCGGTAAACCGCGCCGCTGATTTGCGACCGTTATTTAGAAGTTGAGCCAATATTCTTATGAGAAATACGCAATGAAGAAAGTATTACGAATATTGGTAATCATGTTATATTCAACTATTGCTTCTGCATTAATTGCACAGGAGTCTGACCAGTATTATCTGGATAAACAACCACTCAAGTTTAGAGACGGAGTATACGCCAATATTGGTATGGTCGAAAAGAATAGTCCCATTCCATCAACATGGATAGAGACTGATATGGATGTAAATGATCGTGATTTCTACAAAAATATTACCAAGGCCGATGAGATTGTATTCTATGATGACAATGGAGTCAGAACTTTGCTAAATACTAAAAGCATTTGGGGATACAGCTACGATGGGGATCTTCATATCAATGTAGGTGGTGCTTTTCACAAGATTGACTTCGTTGGCCGTATTTCACATTTTTTTGCATTAAAAACTACCTATTATCCTAATCCCTTTTTAGAATATAACCTTTTTGGGGATTTCTGGTCCACTCAACCAGTTTTGGTGACTGCTAAGCATGAAGAATATTTAGTTGATATATTTGATAATAAAGTGTGGAAGTTTGATTTGGATGGTCTGGAGCGGGTGCTAAAAAAAGATCCCCAGCTTTGGAAAGAATTTATGACTTTGAAGAAGCGAGAAAAAGAATATTTGAAGTATATATTTCTCAAACGATATAATGAGAAGTATCCTCTTGATATTCCTCCTAATTAGGAAACGCTATTTGGATAAAGGCTCTAATATATTATCATATGCCTGCCTGCCTCATTCGAAAGAAATGGTTTGCCAAAATAGACTTCCTTTAACTTGTGTAAAACCATTTATGCCAAGCAATCCCAATTGGGTAATCAAAGAGCTAGGCCAACATATACATAGGATGTAGAACAATTCACTAAACAGGACGCCGGAATCGTTAACGGGAAATAGCACATGTAGTGCGGGCACCGGTTAATTCCACCGTTCTACACACTGCAATAAGTTAAGTTAGGCACAATTTTTATTGGTCAGGAATTGATTTTGAATTGAAAATGAGAAAAAAATAATGAAACACTATTTATTCACGCTGCTTATTTTAATAAGTATAATGCTAAGTGCACAAATTGATGCACCTGAAAATGATGAAGGTACAATCAACAGCAAGGTGACTAATGTTGTAGTCGTGTTCAAAATGCATGTTGATATAGGCTATACAAACTGGGCAGAGGGAGTTCTTCAGAAGTATTGCAATGAAATGCTTGAAGAAACCCTGAAATCTATTGAAGAAACTTCCAGTTTGCCGAAGACTGAACAGTTTGTATGGACTATTCCCGCCTGGCCATTGAAATATATGCTTGAGAATTGCACGGAAGAGAAAAGGATAAAACTTGAAAAAGCAATAAAAGAAATGCGTATCATTCCACATGCGCTTCCTGTAACTTTCGAAACAGAAGCCAGCGATCTTGAAAACCTGGTGCGTGGACTATCTTATGCCTCTGAAATAAACACGACATACAACTTGCCACAAGCACGCGACGCCAAGCTAACTGATGTGCCAAGTCATTCAAGGATATTGCCAACAGTGTTGAAAAATGCAGGTGTCGATTTTCTTCATCTGGGGTGCAATCCTGGTTCTGCATCCCCTGATGTACCTAATTTATTTTGGTGGCAAGGACCCGATGGATCTAAACTGTTGACATTTTATTGGGCAGAGTATTATGGATCCGGTATTCTCCCCCCTAAAGACTGGCCACATAAAACCTGGCTGGCAATGATTCATACCCATGAGAATTCAGGGGCACCTACACCGGAAGAAGTAGCTGAATTATTGAAAACGGCAAAAGAGAAAATGCCAGATGTAAATATAAAAATTGGACGTCTTTCTGATTTTTACGATTTGCTAATGAAAGAAAAACCAGAACTTCCAATCGTAACTGGAGATATGCCCGACACCTGGATTCACGGGTATATGTCAATGCCAAGAGAGACCAAGCTTAGTAAATATCTTCAGCGAGAAACATATAATACGGAAATTCTAAACTCACAAATGATTCAATGGGGAATGAGCAATCATTCTATTGAAGAATATATTAATGATGCCGTAGAAAATATGATTTTGTATGAGGAGCACACTTTTGGAGCTGCTATGACCCATGCAGACCAGCATAAATGGACTTATAATGATGAATTTAAAATAAATAAATCATTAGGGAACTATGACTTTATTGAAGGGACATGGCGTGAAAAAGGAAACCGAATTAGAAATGCCGAAAAGATTATTGTTCCATTAATGAAGCATCAGTTAAAACAGCTTGCCTCTTCTGTTAATACAGATGGGAAAAGAATTGTTGTATATAATCCATTACCCTGGTCAAGAGGTGGCAGGGTGAATCTCTTTGCAGGGGTATACCAAAAGAAATTTAAAATATATGGATTGAAAGATATGCATACAGGAAAAGTAATCCCTGTTTATGAAGATTATAACCTGATTTCTTTCGATGCAGACTCAGTTCCTTCATTGGGCTATAAAACGTATTTGCCCATTTTAGAACCAATTAACAGTGAAACAAACCTTAAGCTAGATAAGAAGAATAATCTTCTGGAAAATAAATATTTCAAATTGCATATAGATGAGCAAAAAGGAATTCTAAGCTCTGTATTTGATAAGCAGAACAACAAGGAATTAGTTAATCAAGATAGTAATGAAGGCTTTGGGGAATACATATTAGAACAGCCGGGACAGAGAAAAATCGATGCTTACAATAAAGCCTATGTGAAGCCGGGTGCTGAGCATTGGGCAAACGATGAAATGATTCGACCAAATATCCCCAATACAGAAAGTGTAATATATAAAGGAAGCTGTGAGAAAATTGTATACTTAAACATGGGTAACGCCATACGTGCAACCATATTCGGGAAACTAAACGACAAGGACTCGCAAGGATATCTGGTAACATATACATTATACGAAGATCAACCCTACGTGGAAATCGTATGGGGTGTGGATGGGAAAAAACCAAATTCATTGCCCGAAGCAGGCTGGCTCTCATTTCCACTTAATGTGGATAAGCCCGAATATAGACTCTATCGAACAGGGGGAATTGTAGATCCTCAAAAAGAGTTTATTGAGAGGACAAATCAGGATTACTATTTTCTGAATACATCCATGACAATGTTTGATAGTTCGGGATGCGGAGTTGCGTTAAATTGTCCAACATCACCCGGGGTAAGCATAGATAACCCAGGGCTTTTTCAATTCTCAAAAAAGAAGCAACTTACAACAGGAAATGTATTTGTGAATCTATATAATACACAATGGGGGACCAATTTTACGGAATGGATTGAAGGTTCATTTTCTTCCTATACATATATATGGAGCTATAATAAATACGATCCTGAGGCAATCTTTATTACACCTTCCGAAGAAACCAGAGTTCCCCTGAAGGGTGTTTTTTATGAAGGGCCCAGAGGAAAAAGTCCTTTAATGCAAGAGGGGATATCCTTAAATAGAAAAGGAATATTGCTTACTGCATTTAAAGAAGAAGGAGAAAGTAAATTACTTCGTTTATGGGAGCAGGCAGGCAATAGTGGATCATGTTCTATTAGCTTAATAAAAGATAGTGACTATAAAAAAGCATATCTCTGTAATTTAAGGGGGGAAATTATTGATGAAAAAGGTATTGAAATTTCAAACAATTCATTTCAGTTTGTCATCAAGGCATATCAACCAATTTCATTTATCCTGAAATAATAATACAAAATGTCTCGATTCACTAAAGTAGCAGTGCTTGGATCAGTTTTCTAACAAATATTCCAATACCAGTTGGTCCTATTGCCAGGGGGCCAATTCTATTGTCTGTTTATTTTCGCCACCTTAATAAGCAAGCAACATAGTATGGGACATTTATGGTCTTTTTCAGGTCGGTACGGCAATTACGGGTTCTTATTGGCGTAATTATTACGGCGTTTATTTTGTAATACGGCGAATCCACTCTAGATTTGCAGTATAAATTACGGCATTTAGAATAATTAAGTTGTATTTACATCAAAATAAGGACTGGCCAAACTTTTATTGGAATAGCGATACATTACTCCCATGCGTGAGTACGGTGCGTGATATACAGGGTAGGTTAATAGGGAGAATGGAAGGCATAGGCTTCGAACTAAGGGAAGAAGCTGTACTTGAGACATTAACCGAAGACATTGTTAAATCAAGTGAAATTGAAGGAGAGTTATTGAACCCAAAGGAAGTAAGATCGTCAGTAGCTCGAAGGTTAGGGATGGAAATATCAGGGTTACCTGATGCAAGTCGTGATGTAGAGGGAGTTGTAGAAATGATGTTGGATGCAACTCAGAAATATAAAGACCCCTTAACCAAGGATCGAATGTTTGGTTGGCATGCTGCCCTATTCCCAACTGGAAGAAGCGGGATGAATAAGATAACGGTAGGCGGATGGAGGGGCGATGAACAAGGCCCAATGCAAGTTCTATCAGGCCCAATGGGGAGAGAAAAAGTGCATTACACTGCCCCTGAAGGTCCACGACTAGAAGAGGAGATGAATCGTTTTATTGAATGGTTCAATAAAGATAGAAGCATGGAGCCTGTAGTTAAATCAGCTATAGCCCATTTATGGTTCGTAAGTATCCACCCGTTCGATGATGGGAATGGAAGATTTGCCAGAGCCATTGCAGATACACAATTAGCCAGAGCAGACAGAACCAGCCAAAGATTCTATAGTATGTCGGCTCAGATCATGAAATCAAAAAAAGGGTATTATAATGTATTGGAGTCCACCCAAAAGGGAACTATGGACGTAAGCAAATGGTTGGTGTGGTATTTTGAACGTTTAACAGAGGCACTTGTAGCAACTAATGAAACATTATCGAAAATATTGGTAAAGGCAAAGTTCTGGGAATTACATAAAACCACCCAGCTCAATGTGAGACAAATCGAAATGATCAATAAACTTCAGGGTGACTTCGTTGGTAAGTTACATTCATCCAAATGGGCGAAGATGACAAAAGTACATAGAGATACAGCCCGTAGAGATATTCAAGATTTAATCGAAAAAAGAATCTTATTGGATTCCGGTGAAGGTGGAAGAAGTACAAATTACACTCTGAATCTTCCTGCTCTTTAGCTTGAAATCACTATTTGAGTTTGTCTTCCGTATAGTAATTGTTGTAAATAAAAAGTCACAGTCACGCAGCTTTTGTGGCAGGTTAGCTCTGCCGTTATAAAGAAAATTATTGAACTTTAAGGGAAACAAAGCGATGTATGCATTTATGAAAACTGACTTTCGATACCGTTTGCTTTTTGTTGCAATAGGTTTAATATCATTGATGTCCTGTGAGCAAAGATCTGCTGAAATTACTAAAATCAGAGGTATTTATGGAAATCCCAAACCTTTCTGGGATAAAGAATTGAATCTCAATAATCTTGGGGTTAATGCTATTTTTATGCATAGCGGATCAATTAATCAGGATATTATTAATAAGGCCAGGTCTGAAGGATTAATGGTATTTGCTGAATTTGCCACCTTGAACGGTAAAAATTATGTAGATGAACACCCTGAAGCCTGGGCAATCAATGAGAAAGGTGAAAAAGTGCAAGCTGCATCCTGGTTTATGGGGGTATGTCCTACCGACCCCGGTTTTCGTAAGTACCGTTTTGATCAGCTACGGGATTTACTCTTGGAGTATGAACTCGATGGTGTTTGGTTGGATTATGTGCATTGGCATGCCCAATTTGAAGAGCCTGAGCCCATTCTACCTGAAACGTGTTTTTGTGATCATTGTCTAAATACATTTTCGGAAGATTCTGAGATCAGACTACCCGACGGAACCACCTCAGAAAGAGCACAATGGATACTGAATAACTATGATGACTTGTGGCGTGACTGGCGATGCAAGATAATTTTTAATTGGACTGAGGAGATGAAAAGTCTTATCAAAGAAATTAGACCGAAGGCGCTCCTTGGACTTTATCATTGTCCATGGGATGATCAGGAATTTGATGGTGCCAGGCGTCGTATTCTAGGATTGGACTTTGATTTATTAAAAGAAACTATCGATGTATTCTCTCCGATGGTATACCATGCAAGGATGGGTAGAAAGCCCGACTGGGTGCATGAGAATATAATCTGGTTATGTAATCGGCTTGATATTAAAAACGATTCTTACCCCAAAGTGTGGCCTATCGTCCAGGCATATAATGATCCGGGTATTATAAGCTCTGAAGAATTTGAAACGGTGCTGAGGCATGGATTATCAGGAAGGTCCAGTGGAGTGATGATGTTCACTACTTATGCGGTAGCTGAAGATGAAGGTAAGACTGCAGTAATGAAAAAGGTGTATAAGTAACCAGTGATTTCCCTGTTGTGCTCAAAAACAAAAGATAAATATGACAACTTCTGGAGTTATTGTGGTTCTTGGCTCCCCGAATGACATTCGGGGCAGACTGTTAAGTATTGCCTTGGAACGTTGTTCACAGGCGCTGGCCGAATTCAAGAGGAATCCTGAATATGCTGTTCTCCCGACCGGTGGCTGGGGTACACATTTTAATACCACGGACAAGCCTCATGGATTCTATGTGCAACAAGAGCTGTTGAACCGCGGGATTCCTGAATCGGCCTTTCTTCCCTGTGTAGAGAGTTCGAATACCATCGAAGATGCCACCCTGGCACGCCCAATCTTGGACTTATACCCGGAATCCGAGCTCGTTGTTGTAACCTCGGATTTTCACGCCCTCAGAGCCCAATACCTTTTCGAACGTGAATTCCCCGAAAGGCGGATTACCATTTCCGCAATCACGACCGACTTGCCACCGGATAAGCTTGCCCGACTACAGGAGCACGAAAACAAAGCACTAGAAAGACTTAAGAATCAAAGTACAACAAAGCGGTGATTCATTAAATAAGCGAGTGACCCCCAAGGATGATTATGCCTCTGCCAACCTGAAGAAGGCGGAGGTACCAGTTGTCACGCTACGAACGTATGTGTGTATTGAACCAGCCAAACGACACTGCTTCGTTAACGATGTAAAAGAGTCTGGCCAGGAGTGTTGTGCTGGCATATTCCAAAAACCAGAGTATGCGGGTGCGTCTGCATCTGACAAATCGCTGAAGCGGACAAAAAAAGAGAAGAGTGGTACGCAATTAGGAAACAGAAATAATTTCTCTAAAACTACTAAAGGCTGATATGGAAAAGATGAAAGCAATTGTATGCACAAAATACGGTCCTCCGGAAGTTCTACAACTACAAGAAGTGGATAAGCCTACACCCAGGGACAATGAGGTTCTCATAAGAATTTATGCTACGACAGCACATGTAGGAGATGCGAAAATTCGGAGTTTAAAGCCTGGTTTAGGACCCGTGAAAGATTTCTTTTTCAAGCCCATGATGCGATTAATGATGGGATTTAAAGGGCCCAGGAACAAAATACTGGGAATGGATCTAGCAGGAGAAATTGTTGCAATTGGAAAAGATGTAAAGCTGTATAAGAAAGGTGATCAGGTATTCGCATCCGCTTATCAAGGGTTTAAGTTTGGTGCTTATGCAGAATACATTTGCATGCCTGAAGATGGGCTTCTGGCATTGAAACCAAGCAATATGACCTATGAGGAAGTTGTTCCCGTTTCAAACGGAGCATTAACTGCATTGCTTATTCTTAGAAAAGCAAATATACAAGAGGGGCAAAAAGTTCTTATCTACGGAGCTTCAGGAAGCATGGGTACATACTCTGTACAGTTTTCCAAATACTTTGGAGCAGAGGTTACAGGTGTGTGTAGCACCGGGAATTTGGAAATGATAAAATCTCTCGGAGCAGATAAGGTCATTGATTATACTCAGGAGAATTTCAATGATCACGGTGAAATTTATGATGTTATTTTTGATTCAGTTGCCAAGATTGCTTCCTCACAACGGAAAAAATCTCTGAAAAAGAATGGGGTCTATCTCGACGCATTAAGTTCATCAAACGGATTAAAGTTTAAGACTGAAGATCTGATATTCCTCAAAGAGCTCTGCGAAGCCGGAAAGTTAAAAACGATAATTGATAGACGATTTCCAATGGAAGAAATGGTCGAAGCTCATCGGTACGTCGACAGCGGACGAAAAAAAGGAAATGTCGTAATAACTGTATGAATACATTACAAGTCACTAAACCGGACGCGGAAACCGCGCCGGTTAGTTCACCGTTATGTGGATACTGTAGTTTATTTTACTAAAATTGAAAATATATTTGAAGTAGATAGCAAACAATATTAATAACTAAGGAAACTGTAAAATGCGCCTCATAACACTATTCTTAATCTTTTTAATAATTTCTTCCTGTGGCAGTAACGAAAAAAAAGCATCGCAAAAAGAAGAATCCATCAAACAAGAATATCTCCAAAAAGGTGGAGAGATAGTAAATTTAACCCAGTCCGAGTTATTAAAAAATGTCTCCAATGCTATGAAAAAAGGTGGTCCAGGGTATGCTATCGATTTCTGCAATACACGCGCTATGTTATTAAAGGATAGCTTGTCCCGTTTGAATAACTGCCAGATTAGGCGCATAGCTATTAAATACCGCAATCCTGCTGATATGCCCCAAACTAAAACGGAAGAAGACCAATTATCCCAGTATCAGCATGCTAATCAGAAAGGCGATTCCATTAAACCAAAAGTCTACCTTTTTGATGATCGAATTGAATATTATCAACCAATTCTTATAAACAAAGGATCCTGTCTCATTTGTCATGGCAAACCCGGTAAACAGATTGCAGAAGAAACCTTAGAAAAGATAAAAGCACGATATCCTAATGATTTGGCTACCGGTTTTGCGCTGAATGATTTCCGTGGCGCTTGGAAGATCACTTTCATGAAATAATTCCATATCACAGACCCTCATTCAACGAATATGGGGTGTGTCTGGAACACATAACAGCCGTATTCAGGTAGCAACTATAAAAACTACTTTTCCTTTAAGTAGTTCTCCTTCAGAAAGGATCTGCTTATAGTAATTTCCCCAGAGCAAGCTGGTATAATCCCAGAGTTCATTAATAATAAGGATATTTTTTCCTTTAATTTTATCGAAACGACAGGCATGTGTCCCCTTTGATAAAACTTCGAGTCTGGAGCCAGCAGTTTTGAGCATATAGGAGTAAATGTTTTCTTTAAGAGAACGTACCGTATTCGTATAAGGCAATTTTTCATCCAATCCAAAATAGTAGAATCCTTGTGAGTCCATCCCAAAATCATGCTGAGGTTCCTGACGATAACTTATCCTGGAGAATTGAGTCAAATCAACCTCACCAGCAGGTCTTCCCAGATCATTGGGAGAGTAAGCAGTAAAATAAGCGTCTCTGTTCCAGGCGAGTTTCTCAAAGTTGTCTCCTGATATAAACTTAATTCCTGCCTCCTGGATGTATTTGTTCCTTGGTACTCCATCAATTTGGTAATCGATGGTAAAAACTCCATTTTCATCAAACTGAACAGAAAAACTTGCTACTACCTTACCATAGCTTCCTTCAATCAGGATGTGGGCTATACCATCATTAATACTATAATCCAGTTTTTTAAGTTGCCAGTCCTGGGCGTAATCGTCCATTTGAATGGTTGAGTATTGCACGCTTTTTCCAGGCAGCTTAAGATTAACATATGGACCTGATTGGAAAATTAATTCATTATTTACAGTAAGATTTTCAAGCAGGCCTGTTTCCTTATTAATATCTAAAGCATAAGCTTTCCCGGCTATACTTACTTTCATTTCTGTTTCAATAGCAACCAGACTTCCTTTGGTAAGTTCAGGCAGTTTCACCTCTTTTTCCCCAAGCTGAATATTGTATTCATCAATCAGAAGTGTATCACATTGAAAGAATTGAATATTTAGCTTTTCGGCTGTATTCCAATTATTTACAGGGATAACAAGTTGACCTTTCTGATGTGGTTTAAGGTTAATATTGCTTAGTTCACCTGACTGTTCCCCATATCGCCAGTTGATCTTCAATTCAGAAAAGTTGGTATGATCAAAACGGTTGTGAACTTGCACAATAAGTTCTTCACCGGCTTTGAAATCAGCTATTGTCTTGGTATAAATCTTAGTGGGTGAATAGGCCTTTTTTGTTCCCCAGAATTCAGGCTTTTTGCGTCGCCAGGTGTCCACAATACCCCATTCTCCATATCCAACCACAGGACGATTAAAAGTTGCTGGAATAACATTTTTATCCAATATTCCCCACCATTCATTAAATCCTTCCAAATCTTCAGGTAGCATAAAAGTTTCATCAATCATGCACCAGATAGCACCACCTAATCCACCTTCCGTTTCAAAAAGATAGGTCCACATACTGTCCAGGCTTTGTCCCCAAAAACTACGGACATTGGGATCTTCCTTCAGTTCGTAATTATTGTAGGTAGGGACATGTGCCCATTCATCAAATAACATCGGTAATTCCGCCGATTCAAATCCTTCGGTTTCTAAACCATGCTGAATAAGATCTCCTTTCCAGCTTGGATAGTGCATACTAATAAGTTCATAGTTAATCAGGCTGTCAGGTACTTGTCCCGGATAGCTATAGATGACTGGACGGGTAAGATCGTGATTCTTCATCCATTTGTAAGATTCCACGAAGTTGCTACCAAAAGTATTCTCATTACCAATTGACCAGATAATGATACTGGGATGATTGCGGTGATATTGAACCATCTCTTCCAGTTGTGAAAGATACCTTCGGGTAAACTCAGGATTCGACTGTGATGCGCCATTGGCCTGGTAAACCTCAGTCCGGTGCGATCCCACAAAACATACCGCAGTTTCATCTTCCACATAAATTCCGTATTGATCGCAATAGTCTAAAAAAGTTTCTGATGGTGGGTAATGCGAAGTTCTTATAAAATTCATATTGCATTCTTTCGCCAGCAGGACATCCTGTAAATCAAATTCAGCAGTGGTCATTCTTCCTAGAATCGGATGGATATCATGACGGCATGCACCGCGAAGTTTCACTGGCATGCCATTGACAATTAGTTTATTTCCCTTAACATGAACTTCTCTAAATCCAATCTTCTCAGAAGTCTTCATTAGTTCCCTTCCATCCTGGATAAGAGTCGTGGTGATCGTATACAGCTCAGGGTGTTCAGCATCCCAAAGCTCCGGATCTTTTACAGGAAATAATATTTGACCTGATTTTGACTCTCCCTCAACTGATCCTACCAGGAGATCATCAGCATCAAACAAATCAAACCTAATTATTGTAGGGGTATCTTTCCCTAATTCATAGAATATTTTCAGAACTGCATCTCGATAATTCTCATCCAAATCAGTTTCGAAGTACAACTGATTAATGCTTTGTTTGGGCAGGGCTATTAACTCAACATCACGTAAAATTCCACCTATTTGATGTTTGGCATATCCGCTACCATAAGAAATATCATCTGCCCGGTCTGTGACTTCTACGGTTAATACCGCCGTTTCGCCAGGAGTAATTATATCTGAAATATCACATTCCCATCTGGTAAATCCACCTGAATGATCACGAACAAATTGTCCATTTACCCATACCCGGGCATAACTATATACACCATAGAAAATCAGTCTGACCTGTTTGCCTTTGTAATCATTTGGAACCAGAAATTCATTTTTATAGACAAAGGGCTGATCATGCTTTATGGCCATACCTTGCATCTGGCATTCGCCCGGCACCTGGATATCAGCCCAACCTTGAAAATCAACGTCATTATTCCAGAATTCTGCCGGCGGATCCATGTTAAACTTCCAGCTACCATTTAATAGAATTATCGGAGTCTGAATTCCTGTTACCTGAATTTTTTGATTTGGTGTACTGGTTTTACAACCCGATGAAACAACAGTTACCAAAAAAACGAAATGAACGAGTTTCAGTTTCATAACAAGATTAGATTTATTTTTTGATCGCAATTGTGCCAGCCACTCTAACAACTAAAAATAGAGAAAAACTAACAATATTCTCCCTGCAACACCTATTCCATTCATTTGAAGAGATTACGTAATTTTGTGTAGACAAAAGAAATTGAATATTTTTTACTTCAATACTGATGATCTATGCGAAGAAAGCTATCGATACAATGATCGGGAACTCCAGGTATCAAGCAGGCTTCGGACATTGAATTTATTTCTGCTAAGCACATGGGTGTAAATCATCGTGGTACGAACATCTTTATGACCCAGTAGCTCCTGTACCGTGCGAATATCATAGCCATCCTCAAGAAGATGTGTGGCAAATGAATGCCGGAAAGTGTGACAGGAGGCATTTTTAGTTATCTGTGACTTTCTGACTGCATTCTTCACTGCTTTTTGCAAAGAACTTTCATGGCGATAGTGTTGTTTCAACGATCCTGACCGAGGATCAATTGCCGGTTTCCTTGCGGGAAATATATATTGCCATGCCAGTTCTTTCGGAGCAGTTGGATATTTTCTTTCCAATGCGTCCGGCATGGAGGCACCTCTAAATCCTTTCACCAGCATATTTTCTTCCAGCCTGAGCCTTGCCTTTTCTATTTGTATGTTTAACTGTGGGATTAACAGGTTTGGGAGAATGGTTCTCCGATCGTTGTCTCCTTTGCCTCCCCGAATAAGCATCTCGTTCAAGCCGAAATCCAAATCTTTTACACGCAGATTTAAACACTCTGTTAATCGCAATCCACCGCCATATAAGATGGAGGCCATAAGGTGAAATTCGCCCTGCAGGTTTGAAATTACCTCATGTGTTTCATTCCGGCTAAGCACTACAGGTAATCGTTTCCCAATCCGGGCATGATTGAAGTTAAAATTATCCAGGGGTATCCTTAATACCTTTTTGTACAAAAAAACCAGAGCATTTAATGCCTGATTCTGAGTAGAAGCGGAAACCTTTCTTTCAACTGCAAGGTTGGTGAGGAAATCCGCTATCTCCTTTCCACCCATCTCATTGGGATGTCTTTTATCGTGGAAGATAATAAACCTGTATATCCATCTGATATATGTTTTTTCAGTGCTATAACTGAATTGATTAGTGCGTATTACCTCCCTGACATGATCTAAAAACTTCGAACGTAGCATGCTCAGAAAATCATTTTCTGTTAAACCATAAGTCTCAATTGTATGCCTTTATTAATGTGATGAGCTTGCATATATCTGCTTTAATTCCAGCACTTTTCTATCATTTGAGATGAAACAGAAATATTGATCACTACATGATCATACTGATTTGTTCAAATACATTTCACCCTTCTCCCAAATCAACTCCAGTAACACTGGATTCCAAACCAGGCCAGGAACAAAGAGAAACTCAAGAAAATCTCTGAGATTGAATGACATTGCAATTGTTAATGACTTCAATTTTTCGTAGATTACTTTGCATTCTCAAAATCAAGGAATTCATTTTCGGAGTGACGTGGCGAAGCTGTGGAATGCCAAGTGTTTTCAATAATTGGTTTTTTGTCTAAACGACCCGTTCAGATTTCCAACTACAAGTATCGATTTATCCAACCTTGAATGGCAGTATATTCATTCAAACCAGAGTGCTATACTGCAAAATGCAGTAGAATATATGTTATATGAATTCATTTATTTAAAACTGAATATTATGCACAGGAAAACTATTTTCATTTCAGTATTATGCGCAACCTTCCTGATATCTGTGTCTGTTACGGCACAGAAGGCACATTGGGCATCGGCAGACGATAGTTTGGCAATGGAACTTATTGCAAAGGCGAAGATGTGGGCTGAATCAAATTGTAGTCCGCAACCAGGACTTAAAGAGGTGTTCGCAGATGAATTTCAAGGGACGAGGCCAGATGGTACCCGATATGGTAAAGAAGAAGCCATGTCGACCAATCTAAAGAATCCTGATCGGCAATGCCAACTTGGTGAAGTCAAGATTCAATTCTTTGGAGAGATGGTGGCGATAGCTTATGGGAATGAAAGTAGCATCCGTAAAGGTACGGATGGAAAGGAATTTTTGCGCTGCTTAGTGTGGACAGATACCTGGCTGAAACGGGATGATAAGTGGCAGATCATCGCAGCTCAAGATGTGGTCGTGAAATGCACCAGGTGAGTTGGCTACGAACATACTCCGTAAAGCCAAACGAGACCATTCAGGAGAAATGATGATAAGGAACAATAAAAACATATAACACTAAAGCCGACCGTAACGCGTGTCACGCCCTTTGCAGAATGGGCAAAGTTCGCACCACACTACGGCGGCTTAGTTCCACCGTTATGACATCAGTAGGGTACAATGAATAACATCATTTTAAAAACAAAAAGGCTTCAACTAGAAGTTATAGATGAAAGTCATTTTGAAAATTTGTGTAAACTACTCTCGAATGAAAAAGTACACAAATATTTTCCGAAGGCTCTAAACGGAGTAGAGTCCAAAGAATTCTATGAAAAAATTCAGGTTAGGTATAGAGATGATGGATACAGCTTTTGGGCAGTTATACGAAAAAATGACAATGTGTTTCTGGGTATTTGTGGGGTATTAAAACAAATCATAGATGGTCAAATTGAATCTGAGATTGGTTATAGGTTATCAGACTCATATTGGTGTAACGGTTTTGGAACAGAAGCAGCAAAAGGATGTATTGACTATGCAAAAGAAAAATTACTAAAAGAATCTGTTATATCTCTTGTTCGATCGATCAATCTTCCCTCAATAAGAGTGGCGGAAAAAAATGGATTTCAATTTGAAAAAGAAACGATGTTTCATGGTTTACCTCATAAGCTGTATCGTTTAAAACTAAAATAATGCCATAACCCATCACTGGTGCCGACCCAAAAAGCCGGGCCGCTTAGTTCCACCGTTATGGGCATAATATCAATATAATCGTGCATTACTACTTGGTCACAGCATTAATTCTGTTTGTCTCAATCTTAGGTTACGGTCAGGAATATCATCCACTACTTTCAAATTCAGGTTGGTGTTGTGAAACGTGTTTTGGAACTGGGTGCTGGTATACTGAATACCCTAAAACTGGACCTGAGTTTATAAATAATGAGCTATACTATAGAATTGGCAATTTTTCTCTTCAGGAAGACTCGTTGTCTAAACAGGTATGGTACCTAAAGGACGGTGAGAAGAAGGTGCTTTATGATTTCACACTCACAATGTATGATACGTTCCAGATTGAACTACGTGATACAATAATTAGCACCTACAATGTGGACAAGATTGATACTATTAATACACTTGCCGGCAATCGTAAAAGATGGATTTTAAGTTTGAAGGACACCCTTACTATAGGCCAAGATACTCTGGATAGAAGCCTTATTTGGATTGAAGGAATTGGAAGTACCTATGGTCCACTTTATCATATGACTGTTCCCGGTAAAGCATCTGGAACCTGTCTGGAAGGGGTCTATTCTGATGAAAGAATTCAGATATATCAAGGATATTGCACATATATAGGTGGCTACTGGCCAGATGAATGTAAGTTCATTAGTAACGGTCTTGAAGAAAACCATATCGAGCCAACAATTGTATACTTTAATAGCTTTGGAGAATTAGTAGTCTCATCGGTGGAAGTGGTTACCCAAATTCGAATTTTTGATGTAAAAGGAACACTATTGCTGAATCAACAGAATATTTCTTCAGAAACGAGTTTTACGATACCTAATCAACTACCGCCTGGTATATATTTTTGCGAAATATTGACTGAATCACGAACTCGCTTTTGCAGTAAGGCATTGAAATCTTTGAAAAGCCCATGACTCACTAAACCGGACACCGAGATTTTTATTGGGTATAAGTAGCTGTTGTGCAGGCACTGGTTAATTCCACCGTTCTGCGATCATAAGTAATGGATGGAAAAAGTTTAGAGCATATTCATTAGATTCTTAACCTTACCTTTGATTGCCAGATAGAGCTTATGCAACAGACCATCCAAATATCTACCTCCTCCCATAACGGCCTCTATGACATCACCCGCCTGGTGGAAGCCATTGTTGCGGAAAGCGGAATAAAGACCGGCATGGTCAATGTCTATGTCCAG